>NZ_JAGGOL010000117.1 GCF_018614525.1 Streptomyces sp. ISL-11 | reverse complement strand
CGTCCTGGTCAACAACGCCGGCCGCTCCGGCGGCGGCGTCACCGCCGACCTCGACGACGAGCTGTGGAACGACGTCATCGACACCAACCTCAACAGCGTCTTCCGCCTCACCCGCGAGGTGCTGACCACCGGCGGCCTGCGCCACAAGGACCGCGGCCGCATCATCAACATCGCCTCCACCGCCGGCAAGCAGGGCGTCGTCCTGGGCGCCCCGTACTCCGCCTCCAAGCACGGCGTCGTCGGCTTCACCAAGGCCCTGGGCAACGAGCTCGCCCCCACCGGCATCACCGTCAACGCCGTCTGCCCCGGCTACGTCGAGACGCCCATGGCCCAGCGCGTGCGCCAGGGCTATGCCGCCGCCTACGACACCTCCGAGGCCGCGATCCTCGACAAGTTCCAGTCCAAGATC
This sequence comes from Streptomyces sp. ISL-11, assembly GCF_018614525.1. Taxonomy (GTDB): domain Bacteria; phylum Actinomycetota; class Actinomycetes; order Streptomycetales; family Streptomycetaceae; genus Streptomyces. The sequence continues at coordinate 8,283 of NZ_JAGGOL010000117.1, read as the reverse complement.
CCCCTCGGCCGCTACTCCACCCCCCAAGAGGTCGCGGGCCTGGTCGGCTACCTCGCCTCCGACACCGCCGCCTCCATCACCGCCCAGGCCCTGAACGTCTGCGGCGGCCTGGGCAACTTCTAACCCCCCTTTTCTCCCCGCGCGCCCGCCCCGCCCCACCCCTCCTCTTCCCCACCACTTCTCAAGGAGTCACCCGACATGCCGCAGTCCTCCCTGCGCGAGGTGGAGCACGAGATCACCGTCTCGGCCCCCGCCACCGCCGTCTACGCCCTGATCGCCGACGTCACCAACTGGCCGCGGATCTTCCCGCCCACCATCTACGTCGACCACCTCGAACAGGGCGCGAACACCGAGCGCATCCGCATCTGGGCCACCGCCAACGGCGAGGCCAAGAACTGGACCTCCCACCGCACCCTCGACCCCCAGGCGCTGAAGATCACCTTCCGTCAGGAGGTCTCCACCCCGCCGGTCGCCGCCATGGGCGGCACCTGGATCATCGAGCCCCTCGACGAAGCCTCCAGCCGGGTGCGCCTGCTGCACGACTACCGGGCCGTGGACCAGGCCCCGGAGTCGATGGCCTGGATCGACGAGGCCGTCGACCGCAACTCCCGCTCCGAGCTCGCCGCCCTGAAGACCAACGTCGAACTCGCCCACGCCGCCCAGGACGTCACCTTCTCCTTCGAGGACACCGTCCAGATCAACGGCTCGGCCAAGGACGTCTACGACTTCATCAACGAAGCCGCCCTGTGGCCCGAGCGCCTCCCGCACGTGGCCACCGTGCGCCTTCAGGAGCACACGCCGGGCCTGCAGACCCTGGAGATGGACACCCGCGCCAAGGACGGCTCGACCCATACCACCAAGTCCCACCGCGTCTGCTTCCCCAGCAGCAAGATCGCCTACAAGCAGGTCACCCTGCCGGCCCTGATGACCCTGCACACCGGCTACTGGACCTTCACCGAGAACGGCACCGGCGTCGCGGCCTCCTCCCAGCACACCGTCACCCTCAACACCGCCAACATCACCGACATCCTCGGCCCCGACGCCGGAATCGAGCAGGCCCGCGCCTACGTGCACAGCGCGCTGTCCACCAACAGCACCGCCACCTTGAACCACGCCAAGGCCCACGCCGAGAACCAGCGCTGACCCATGGCTGCGCACGTGAGCGAAACCCAGGTGATCGTGGTCGGCGCCGGCCCCGTCGGGCTGATGCTCGCCGGCGAACTGCGCCTGGCCGGCGCCGAGGTGACCGTCCTGGAACAGCGCCAAGAGCCCACCACCGAATCACGGGCCACCACCCTGCACGCCCGCACCATGGAAATCCTCGACAGCCGCGGCCTGCTGGAGAAACTGGGCACCGTCCCCGGCCAGAGCACCGGCCACTTCGGCGGCATCCCCCTGGACCTGACCCTGGAGGGCCCCTACCCGGGCCAGTGGAAGGTCCCCCAGGCCCGTATCGAGGAACTCCTGGCCCAGTGGGCACACCAGCTGGGCGCGCGCATCCTGCGCGGCCACCGGGTACGCGAGCTGACCGTCACCGACGACCACGCCGAGGTCACCACCACCGGCCCCGACGGCCCCCACACCTGGCGGGCCAAGTGCGTGGTGGGCTGCGACGGCGAGGAGAGCACCGTGCGGCGCCTGGGGAACTTCCCCTTCCCCGGCGCCGCCGCCACCCGCGAACTGCTGCGCGCCGACGTCGCGGGCATCACCATCGCCGACCGCCGCTTCGAGCGCCTGCCCGGCGGACTGGCCATCGCCGCCCGCCGCCCCGACGGCACCACCCGCGTCATGGTCTGCGAGAGCGGTGCCACCACCGCCCCGCGCACCGGCGACGTCCCCTTCACCGACATCGCCGCCGCCTGGCAGCGGGTGACCGGCGAGGACATCACCGGCGGCACCCCGCTGTGGGCCAACGCCTTCACCGACGCCTGCGCCCAGGCCACCACCTACCGCGACTACCGGCTCTTCCTCGCCGGCGACGCCGCCCACCGGCAGATGCCCATCGGCGGCCAGGCCCTCAACCTCGGCCTGCAGGACGCGCTCAACCTCGGCTGGAAACTCGCCGCCCAGGTCGCCGGCCGCGGCCCGGACGGCGTCCTGGACAGCTACCACCGTGAACGCCACGCCACCGGCGCCCGCACCCTGGCCAACATCCGCGCCCAGGCACTGTTCCTGCTCGGCGGCGGCGAAGTGGACGCCGCCCGCCAGGTGATGACCGAACTCCTGGACCACCCCCGGGCCCGCACCCACCTCGCCGGCATGATCTCCGGCCTGGACATCCGCTACGACACCGGCGACGGCGTGGGCGACCACCCCCTGCTGGGCCTGCGCCTGCCCCACTTCACCCTGGCCACCGCAGACGGCACCACGGTGACCTCCACCGCCCTGCTGCGCACCGGCGGCGGCCTCCTGATCGACCTCACCGGCCGCACCGACCCGTCCCTGGCCGCAACCGCCGCACCCTGGGCCCCCCTGGTACGCACCGTCACCGCCACCACCAGCGGCCCGGCACCCGCCGGGGCCCTGCTCGTACGCCCCGACGGCCACATCGCCTGGGCCGGCGGCCAGGACACCACCGACACCGCCGGCCTGAGCACCGCGCTCACCCGCTGGTTCGGCACCCCCCCGCCCTCGACGGACACCGCCCCGGCACCCGTGGCGGCCCCCACCACCGCACCCCCCGCCACCGCCACCTCGGCGACGGCCCCCACCACGAACGGGAGTACCCCCATGGGCAGGCTCAACGGCAAGACCGCGCTCGTCACCGGCTCCAGCCGCGGCATGGGCCGCGCCACCGCCCTGCGCCTGGCAGCCGAAGGCGCCTTGGTCGCCGTCCACTACACCACCGGCGCCGACGCCGCCGCCCAGACCGTCGCCACCATCGAGAACGACGGCGGCCGCGCCTTCGCCATCCAGGCCGAACTCGGCGTCCCCGGCGACGCCCACGCCCTGTTCGTCGCCCTGGAGAAGGGCCTCAAGGAGCGCACCGGCACCACCGACCTGCACATCCTGGTCAACAACGCCGGCGTCATGGGCGGCGTCGCGGCCAAGGACACCACCCCCGAGCAGTTCGACCGCCTGGTCGCCGTCAACGCCAAGGCACCGTTCTTCCTCATCCAGCGCGCCCTGAAGAACATCCCCGACGGCGGCCGCATCATCAACATCTCCTCCGGCCTGACCCGCGTCGCCAACCCCGAGGAGATCGCCTACGCGATGACCAAGGGCGCCGTCGAACAGCTCGCCCTGCACTTCGCCAAGCTCCTGGGACCGCGCAACATCACCATCAACAGCGTCGCCCCCGGCATCACCCGCAACAACAACCCCGCCTTCGGCATCCCCGAGGCCGTCGAGCAGATGGCGGCCCTGTCCGCCTTCAACCGCGTCGGCGAGCCCGCCGACGTCGCCGACGTCGTCGCCTTCCTCGCCAGCGAGGACGCCCGCTGGATCACCGGCGCCTTCCTCGACGCCACCGGCGGCACCCTCCTGGGCTGACCCCCCTTACCCGGCCCCCCGGCCGGGACCGCGACCCCGGGCGGAACCGGCCCCGCAACCAGCCCCGTTGCGCGGGCCGGCCCGCCCCGCCCCCATTTTTCGGGGCGCCCCCAGCCCCGGAAAAGGACCATGAAACCCACCCCCACCCCGCCCCCCGCCGCACCGGCCACCACCAGCCTCGACCCCCGCATGTGGGGCCTGCTGCTGGTCCTCTCCGGCAACATGCTCATCGACGCCCTCGAAGTGTCCGTGGCCGTCGTCGCCCTGCCCTCCATCGGCGAGGACCTGAACCTGGCCGCCACCACCGTCCAATGGACGATGAGCGGCTTCGCCGCCGGCTTCGGCGCCCTGATGCTCTTCGGCAACCGCGTCGTCACCCACCTGGGCCGCCGCCGCATGTACCTGCTGGCCCTGCTCGCCTTCGCCGCCGCCTCCCTGGCCTCCGCCCTGGCCACCGAACCAGGCCTGCTGATCGCCACCCGCCTGGTCAAGGGATTCTGCGCCGCCCTGACCGCACCCACGGGCCTGGCCATCCTCTCCACCACCTGCCCCGAAGGACGCGAACGCGACCGCGCCTTCTCCGTCTACACCCTCGCCGGCGCCAGCGGCTTCACCGCCGGCCTCCTGCTCTCCGGCGCCCTGACCACCCTCAGCTGGCGCCTGACCTTCCTCTTCCCCGCCCCTGCGGTCCTGCTGCTCTTCCCCTTCTGCCTGCGCCTGATACCCGCCGACACCCCCACCCCCGCCCCCGTCTCGGGCAAGGGCCGGCGCCACTACGACCTCACCGGCGCCGCCACCCTCCTGGCCGCCCTCACCGCCCTCATCCACGCCCTGACCCAACTGCCCCACCACGGCCTCACCCACCCGCGCACCCTGATCCCCCTGGCCCTCACCACCGCCCTGCTGGCCGCCTTCGCCCTCACCGAACGCACCACCAGCGCCCCCCTGATCCGCCCCGCGATCCTCACCCACCCCACCATGGCCCGCTCCGCGCTCGGCGCCGCCGCCCTCAACGGCTCCTACCTGGGCCTGCTGTTCATCGTCACCTACCAGACCCAGCAACAACTCGGCTACACCCCCCTGCGCACCGCCCTGGCCGTCCTCCCCGCCAGCCTGCCCCTGGCCATCACCGCCCTGGCCTCCGGACGCCTGGTACGCCGCTTCGGCGCCCCCCGCCTGATCGCCGCCGGAGCCCTCGCCCCACTCGCCGGTTACGCCCTCTACCTGCGGCTGCCCGCCCACCCCCACTACCTCACCGACATCGCCCCCACCATGCTCCTGGTCGGTGCCGGCTTCGTCGCCTCCTTCGCCGCCCTGAACACCCAGGCCGTCTCCGCCTTCCCGCCCCACCAGCGCGGCGAGGCCGGCGGCGTCTACCAAAGCGCCGTCCAGCTCGGCGCCGCCCTCATGCTCGCCGCCACCTCCGCCCTGGTCACCGCCCACCAGCCCGCACCCGGCGCCACCCCCGCCGACACCATGACCGCCTACCGCCCCGCCCTCTGGCTGGTCACCACCGTCGGCCTCACCGGCCTCCTGACCGCCCTCACCGGCCTCAGAGACCGCACCCCCACCGCCCACTGACCGGGCGCCGGCCCGGGGGAGCACCCCCGAGCACCTGCCGCACCCACCGCGCGCAGGGCTTGCACCGCGCGCAGGGCAACACCGCACGTACCGCTCGCACCGAGAGCCGGGCCGGCCCCTGAACCCCCAGCCCGACCCCCTGGGGGGGCAGGGCACCGGCCACACCCCTGCCCCTTCGCCGGGCACGGCCCCCGGCCCCCCTTCCGCCCGCCCGGAGAGACATGAGCACCGACCAGTACACCGTCGACTGGGACACCTTCGCCCCCGACCACGACCACGACCACGACCACGGCTACGACCCCGACTTCGACTTCGACTTCGACGCCGGCTTCGGCCCCGCCACCGGTGCCGGCCCCGCCCAGGTCCAGGCACCGGACGTGAACCACCTCGCACACGCCACACCCGCCGAGCGCACCCGCCTGATCGACACCTACGTCCGCCAGGAACTGGGCCGCGTCCTGGGGATGGCCCCCCACACCATCGACACCACCGGCCGGCCCATGAACAGCCTGGGCGTCGGCTCCATCAACGGCCTCGAACTCCAGGCCCGCATGGAGGCCGCCCTGGGCGTCGACGTCAACCTCCAGAGCCTGCTGCGCGCCAACAGCGCCGCCGAGCTCATCGACTGCCTGGCCGGCCAGCTCGGCAGCCAGGACAGCCCCCACAAGCACCGCGCACACCCCGCGGCAGCGCCCCTCGCATGAGAGCCGCCACCCTCACCCGCCCCGCGATCGGCGAGGACCAGCTGCACCTGTGGCTGGTGGCCACCCCCCGGCCCGACGCCACCCACAGCCGCCTGGACCTCACCGAGCTCGACGAGGCCGAACGCACCCGCACCGCCTCCTTCATCCGCCCCTCCGACGGCGCCACCTACGCCACCGCCCACATCGCCCTGCGCCGCCTGCTGGGCGCCTACCTCCACCAGCCCCCGGCCCAGGTCGCCTTCGTGCGCGAACCCTGCCCCGGCTGCGGCGCCACCCACGGCCGCCCCGCCGTCGCCGCGGACGGCCCGCCCCTGCACTTCTCCCTCTCCCACAGCCACGGCATGGTCCTCATCGCCGTGGCCGCCCGCACCGTCGGCGCCGACGTCGAACGCCTGCCCAGAGCCGCGACCGTCGAGGTGTGCACCCCCGCCCTGCACCCCAAGGAGCGCGCCGAACTCCAGCAGACCCCCGAGGAAGCGCGCCCGGCGGCGTTCGGCCAGTTGTGGACCCGCAAGGAAGCCTTCCTAAAAGGCATCGGCACCGGCCTGAGCCGCAGCCCCGCCGCCGACTACCTCGGCGCCGACCCCGCCCGCCGCCCCACCGGCTGGACCATCGCCGACGTCCCCGCCGGCCCCCGCCACCACGCCGCCGTCGCCCTCACCGGCCCCGCACCCACCACGGCCACCGTCCGCCTGCTGGGCGCCCCCGCCCTGCTGCCCGGCGCCACCGTGGACCTCGCCACCCCCGGCCGGCCCCTGCCCACCCGCTGACCCACCCCGAGCCACCACCCAGCCTGCGAACCGGCCCGCGAACCGGCGCGGCACCGGCACCCACCACAGGCCGGCACCCACCCGCACGCGACCCCTTCGAGCGAAAGCGAGACACCCATGCCCGTTGCCGGCAAGACGACGACCACGGCCCCCGCGCCCGCGCCCGCCGCGGACCACCGCGAGTGGACCCTGCACGAACGCGTCGAAGAACTCGGCCTCATCCGCGACGAGGCCCACCAGGGCCCCGACGCGGCCGCCACCGAACGCCAGCACGCCAAGGGCAAACTCACCGCCCGCGAGCGGATCGCCCTCCTGCTGGACGAAGACTCCTTCACCGAAGTCGAAACCCTGCGCCGCCACCGCGCCACCGGTTTCGGCCTGGAGAACAAGAAGCCCTACACCGACGGTGTGATCACCGGGTGGGGCACGGTCCACGGCCGTACCGTCTTCGTCTACGCCCACGACTTCCGTATCTTCGGCGGCGCGCTGGGCGAGGCCCACGCCACCAAGATCCACAAGATCATGGACATGGCCATCGCGGCCGGTGCCCCGCTGGTCTCCCTCAACGACGGCGCCGGCGCCCGCATCCAGGAAGGCGTCTCCGCCCTCGCCGGTTACGGCGGCATCTTCCAGCGCAACACCAGGGCCTCCGGCGTCATCCCGCAGATCTCCGTCATGCTCGGCCCCTGCGCCGGCGGCGCCGCCTACAGCCCCGCCCTGACCGACTTCGTCTTCATGGTCCGCGAGACCTCCCAGATGTTCATCACCGGCCCCGACGTCGTCCGCGCCGTCACCGGCGAGGAAATCACCCAGAACGGCCTGGGCGGCGCCGACGTGCACTCCGCCACCTCCGGGGTCTCCCACTTCGCCTACGACGACGAGGAGTCCTGCCTGCAGGACGTGCGCTTCCTGCTCACCCTCCTGCCCTCCAACAACCGCGAACTGCCCCCCGCCACCGCCCCCGAGGACACCCCCCACCGGCGCACCGACGCCCTCTTGGACCTCGTCCCCGACGATCCCGGCCGCAGCTACGACATCCGCGCCGTCATCGAGGAGATCGTCGACGACAGCGAGCACTTCGAGATCCACCCCGCCTGGGCCACCAACATCGTCTGCGCCCTCGCCCGCCTCGACGGCCACGTCGTGGGCATCGTCGCCAACCAGCCCGCCTCCTACGCCGGCGTCCTGGACATCGAGTCCAGCGAAAAGGCCGCCCGCTTCGTACAGTTCTGCGACGCCTTCAACATCCCCCTGGTCACCCTCGTCGACGTCCCCGGCTTCCTGCCCGGCGTCGACCAGGAACACAACGGCATCATCCGCCGCGGCGCGAAACTCCTCTACGCCTACTGCAACGCCACCGTCCCGCGGATCTCCCTGGTCCTGCGCAAGGCCTACGGCGGCGCCTACATCGTCATGGACTCCCGCTCCATCGGCGCCGACCTCGCCCTGGCCTGGCCCAGCAACGAGATCGCCGTCATGGGCGCCGAAGGCGCCGCCAACGTCATCTTCCGCCGCGAGATCGCCGCCTCCCACGACCCCGACGCGGTACGCCGGCAGAAGATCAAGGAGTACAAGGCGGAGCTGATGCACCCCTACTACGCCGCCGAACGCGGCCTGGTCGACGACGTCATCGACCCCGGCGAGACCCGCCGGATCCTCATCCGCTCGCTGGCCATGCTCCGCGCCAAGCACGCCGACCTGCCCTCGCGCAAGCACGGCAACCCGCCCCAGTAAGG
>NZ_JAGGOL010000116.1:20446-20620 GCF_018614525.1 Streptomyces sp. ISL-11 | reverse complement strand
GGGTGTCCGCCCCGGCGGGCTCGCCGGCGGACGCCGAGGCGGCCGTGGTGGTCGTCGACGCGCCGGCCGCGCCCGCCGCGGAGCAGGAGCCGGCCCCGGAGCCCCGCACGCCCGAGGAGGTCGTGGAGGCCGTCGTCGAGCTGGTCGAGGAGGCCGCGGCCGCCGAGGAGGCGG
>NZ_JAGGOL010000116.1:0-20421 GCF_018614525.1 Streptomyces sp. ISL-11 | reverse complement strand
GGCCAAGAAGGCACCGGCGAAGAAGGCCACCGCGAAGAAGACGGCGGCCAAGAAGACGACGGCCGCCAAGAAGACGACGACCGCCAAGAAGGCCACCGCCACCAAGACGGTGGCCAAGAAGGCACCGGCGAAGAAGACGGCGAAGAAGGCGGCCGCGACCGCCGGATCCACCGAGGACTGAGCCGATCAGTAGTGCCCGGTCCGGGCCCCTTACGGGGGCCCGGACCCGGTTTGACCCTTGGGATGAGGCCCCGTAACCTTGTCCTTCGGCGTCTGTACGCCAACCCCTGAGCACATCCCTTCCGGTGCATTCCGGGAGAGGCCGCTCGTCCACTCGGATTATCACGGGTTTTCGCCCGTGTGAGCGGCTGGCATCAGAGGTCCCGATTACCAGCGAGAGAGTGAGATCCGCGTGTACGCAGTTGTGCGTAGCGGTGGTCGCCAGCACAAGGTTGCTGTCGGCGACATCGTCGAGGTTGACAAGATTTCCGACGGCAAGGTGGGCGACTCCGTCGAGCTCTCCACGCTGCTCGTGGTCGACGGCGAGTCCGTCACCAGCGACCCGTGGGTGCTGGCCGGGATCAAGGTCCAGGCCGAGATCGTGGATCACCACAAGGGTGCCAAGATCGACATCCTGAAGTACAAGAACAAGACCGGCTACCGCAAGCGCATTGGTCACCGCCAGCAGTACACGGCGATCAAGGTCACCGGCATCCCCACGGCTGCGAAGTAAGGGACTGAGAACACATGGCACACAAGAAGGGCGCATCGTCCACCCGGAACGGTCGCGACTCCAACGCTCAGCGGCTCGGCGTCAAGCGCTTCGGCGGCCAGGCCGTCAACGCCGGTGAGATCCTGGTCCGCCAGCGCGGCACCCACTTCCACCCGGGCACGGGCGTCGGTCGCGGTGGCGACGACACCCTGTTCGCGCTGGCCGCGGGCGCGGTGCAGTTCGGCACCCACCGTGGTCGCAAGGTCGTGAACATCGTCCCGATCGCTGAGTAATCAGCCTTTCGGCACGACATAGCACCTTTCCGAGGGCGGGCCCGCTTTTTCCGGTGACGGGGAAGCTGGTCCGCCCTCGGCGCGTTCAATAAAGAGACATCCCCGTATTCATCTGGAGGCACCGCAATGACCACCTTCGTGGACCGCGTCGAGCTGCATGTCGCCGCGGGTAACGGAGGCCATGGCTGCGCCTCCGTTCACCGTGAGAAGTTCAAGCCGCTGGGCGGCCCTGACGGCGGCAACGGCGGCCGTGGCGGCGATGTGACGCTGGTCGTGGACCAGTCCGTCACCACGCTCCTCGAGTACCACCACAGCCCGCACCGCAAGGCCACCAACGGTCAGCCCGGCGCGGGCGACAACCGTTCCGGCAAGGACGGCCAGGACCTCGTCCTGCCCGTGCCGGACGGCACCGTCATCCTCGACAAGCAGGGCAACGTCCTCGCCGACCTGGTCGGCCAGGGCACCACCTTCGTCGCCGGCCAGGGCGGCCGCGGCGGTCTCGGCAACGCCGCGCTCGCCTCCGCCCGCCGCAAGGCCCCCGGCTTCGCGCTGCTCGGCGAGCCGGGCGAGGCCCGCGACATCGTCATGGAGCTCAAGACCGTCGCCGACGTGGCGCTGGTCGGCTACCCGAGCGCCGGCAAGTCCTCGCTGATCTCGGTGCTCTCGGCCGCCAAGCCGAAGATCGCGGACTACCCCTTCACGACGCTGGTCCCCAACCTCGGTGTGGTGACGGCCGGTTCGACCGTCTACACCATCGCCGACGTCCCCGGACTGATCCCCGGCGCCAGCCAGGGCAAGGGCCTGGGCCTGGAGTTCCTGCGGCACGTCGAGCGCTGCTCGGTGCTCGTGCACATCCTCGACACGGCGACCCTGGAGTCCGACCGCGACCCGGTCACCGACCTGGACGCCATCGAGGCCGAACTCCAGCAGTACGGCGGCCTGGAGAACCGGCCGCGCATCGTCGTCCTCAACAAGATCGACATCCCGGACGGCCAGGACCTCGCCGAGATGATCCGCCCGGATCTGGAGGCGCGCGGCTACCAGGTCTTCGAGGTGTCCGCCGTCGCCCGTACGGGCCTGAAGGAGCTCTCCTTCGCGCTGGCCGGCATCATCGCCGAGGCGCGCGCGGCCAAGCCGAAGGAGGAGGCGACCCGTATCGTCATCCGCCCCAAGGCCGTCGACGACGCGGGCTTCACGGTCACTCTGGAGGAGGACGGCATCTACCGCGTGCGCGGCGAGAAGCCGGAGCGCTGGGTGCGCCAGACGGACTTCAACAACGACGAGGCCGTCGGCTATCTGGCGGACCGTCTCAACCGTCTCGGTGTCGAGGACGAGCTGATGAAGGCCGGTGCCCGCGCGGGCGACGGCGTGGCCATCGGCGCCGAGGACAACGCGGTCGTCTTCGACTGGGAGCCCACGATGATGGCGGGCGCGGAGATGCTCGGCCGCCGTGGCGAGGACCACCGTCTGGAGGCCCCGCGGCCGGCGGCGACGCGCCGCCGCGAGCGCGAGGCGGAGCGGGACGAGGCGCAGCGCGAGTACGACGGCTTCAAGCCGTTCTGACGGCGTGAGGGCCTGACAGCCTGACACCGGCCTTCTGCCCGAGCCCCGGTGGCCGCCTCCCCGTGAGGCGGCCACCGGGGCTTTCGCGCGTCAGGAACGGGGCGAGCGGGGTCGGCGCGGCGACCGTGACCGCCGTGGCGGCAGCGGTGACGCCGCACTTCGTCTGCCGGGCGGGGTCCGCGTGCGCACCGGCGCAGGGGCATCGGACGTGGCCGACAAGCCCGGAGCGACGTCCGCGCGTCCCTACGCGAAAGGCCCCGGGAGGACATCCTCCCGGGGCGTTCCCCGTACGTTCGGAACCCGTCAGACGGACGCGATCGTGTCCGCCTCGCGCTGCGTGGGGATCTCCGAGGCGCGGGCCTCCATCCGGGCCCGTCGCTCGTCCGCCTTGGCGGCGAGCGCGAGCGCGGCCTGGTTGAAGCGGACCAGCGACGGCGGGTCGGAGGGACCCAGCAGCTGGACCTTCAGCGCCGCGCGGGCCGCCGCGTGGGCGTCCTGCCCGGTGCCGCGGACCTCCGCGAGGAGCGCCGGGACCTGCTCGGCCTCGGGCGAGAGGATCGTGGCGGCGCTGACCGTCGGGAAGACCGCGCGGAACTCGTCCTCGGCCAGCCCGCTGGTGTTGGCCACCGCGTAGGGCTTCTCGCTGATCAGGTAGTCCGAGACCACGCTGGAGACATCGCTGATCAGCAGGTCGGACTGGTTGAAGCAGGTGTAGAGGGCCGGCCGGGCGGCCGTGATGACCTGGTGCTCCCACTCGGGCAGCGAGGCCCAGTACGCGGCCTCCCAGGCGACCGTGGCGGCCTCGACGGTCGCGGCGCGGCCCTTCTCCGGCGCACCCTGCAGCAGCATGCGCTCGACCTCGTCCGCACTGTCGCGGAAGGTGCTGGTGGTGAGCCGGTCCAGTTCGGCCGTGCGGCGCGCCAGCTCGGCGGCGGTCTCCGGGCCGGGGCGGGGACCGCCGCGGCGGGTGTTGGCCTCGCGGATCATGGCCTGGATGCGCTCGTTGGCGCGGCCCGCGCGCGGGTCGACGGAGCCGGTCATCGGGTGCGGCTTGTACAGCAGCCGGACCTTGGGGTCGGCGAGCAGGGCGCGCACGATGTTCTCGCCGGCGAGCATCACCGAGGTGTTGCCGGGCTGGCCGTCCCAGCCCTCCCAGGTCGGCGCGTAGAGGACGGTGGTGAAGCCGTCGGCGGCCGGCGGGCCGGCGTACGGCAGGATCGGCGCCAGCTGGGGGCGGCCGACCTCCACGACGTCGCGGTCGTCGACGCCGATGTCGGCGAGCTGGTAGCGCTCGCGGGCGGCGGGACCGGCGACCCAGATCTCGTCGTACGCCTTGGAGTACGGGTTGCAGCTGGAGAGCTTGTCGCTCTCGCCGTGGTTGGTGAAGGCGTGCTTGATCGACGGCATGCGCAGGACCTGGGAGGTCTTACCGGAGTTCGCCGGGTGCAGCATCATCTTCAGCGAGGACTTCTCCAGCGCCATCAGGTGCACGACCTTGGGGATGCACACGATCGGCACGTCGGTGGCGTCGATCTTCTGCACCATGAAGCGCTCGCGGAGCACGATGACCGGGTTGCCGTCGAGCTCGGAGAGTGTGGAGAGCCACATGTTGGCCTGGTAGGCCGAGCTCGTACCGCCGGAGAAGTACATGCCGACGGTCGGGCGGTAGTCGGCCAGCCAGCGGTCCAGCCACTCCAGGGCCCGCTGTTCGTTGGCGACGCGCTTCTTCGGCCGCAGCCAGCCGGCCAGGTAGGCGGTGCCGCCGAGGCCGAGGAGGACCGCGAGACCCATGCCGAGCTCGCCCCACAGCGGCCGCCCGGTGCCGGCGGTGACCAGCATGCCCGCCGTGGCCGGGATCGCGAAGCGCAGCAGGCGGCGGCCGTGCTGGCGGGCCAGCAGGCGCGGCGGTGCGGCGGTCAGGCGCAGGCCGGAGGCGTCGATGTTCCGGGTCAGGAACGGGAGCGTACGGCTGCGGCGGACGAGGATCGCGGTGGCCTGGCAGGCGAGGTGGGTGCCGTAGAAGAGCACCAGGCCGACGAAGACCGGGGCGTAGTCGCTCAGCGGGCCGTCGCCGTGCAGGCGCAGCAGACCGATCAGGACCAGCATGTCGCGCAGCAGCTGCCGCACCATGACATCGAAGCGGATCTTGCCGAGCACGGCGACCAGACCGGGATCCCGGTGCTGGAGGTAGAGGTCGAGCGCGAGACCCGCCGCCGAGGCGGTGATCAAGAGCGGCACGTTGGGCAGCAGGGCTCCCACGAGCTGAGTGGCGAAGAACACCAGCATCGCGAGCAGCGCCGCGAGCTGTACGGCTCGGCGGGAGGCTGTTCCGGCAGAAGGCACTGGGCGGGCTCCTGGCAGGAGGACGGGGGAACGGGGTTACCAGCGGGGGTGGGGGACCGTGCCTGGACAACGGTCGACTACCGACCGTATGACGGCGGCAGGTCCAGGAGCAATCTTCCGCGACGGCAATCATTACAAAACAGGGCCGAACGACCACAATCGTCCGGGCGGTAGATTTGCGGGCCGGAAGACGCAGACGACCGGCGATCACAGGGGTGTACGTACGTGACAGGGGCAGGGGCGGGTAACGAGGCGGGAGCGGCGGCGCGCGCGGAGGTGACGGGCGCCCGGAGGATCGTGGTCAAGGTGGGATCCTCCTCCCTCACCACCGCGGGCGGGGGGCTGGACGCCGACCGGGTTGACGCGCTCGTCGACACGCTGGCCAAGAGCGCCGGGGAGAAGGAGATCGTGCTGGTCTCCTCCGGTGCCATCGCGGCCGGCCTCGCGCCGCTGGGCCTGGACCGGCGCCCGCGCGACCTGGCCCGCCAGCAGGCGGCCGCCAGCGTCGGCCAGGGCCTGCTGGTCGCCCGCTACACCGCGTCCTTCGCGCGCTACGGCCGCCGGGTCGGCCAGGTGCTGCTCACCACCGACGACACCAGCCGCCGCGCGCACTACCGCAACGCCCGCCGGACCCTGGACCAGCTGCTGGCCATGGGCGCGGTCCCGGTCGTCAACGAGAACGACACGGTGGCCACGGACGAGATCCGCTTCGGCGACAACGACCGCCTCGCCGCCCTCGTCGCCCACCTCGTACGCGCCGACCTGCTGATCCTGCTGTCGGACGTCGACGGCCTGTACGACGGCGACCCCAGCACCCCGGGCACCTCGCGGATCGCCGAGGTCACCGGTCCGCGGGACATCGACGGCATCACCATCGGCAGCGCCGGCAAAGCCGGCGTGGGCACCGGCGGCATGGTCACCAAGGTCGAGGCCGCCCGGATCGCCGCCGCCGCGGGCATCCCCGTCGTCCTCACCTCCGCCAGCCAGGCCGCCGACGCCCTGGCCGGCCGCCCGACCGGTACCTACTTCCACCGCACCGGCCGCCGCTCCGCCGACCGGCTGCTGTGGCTCGCGCACGCCTCCACCCCGCGCGGCGCCCTGACGCTGGACGAGGGGGCCGTACGGGCGGTGATCGAGGGCAGCGCCTCGCTCCTGCCCGCGGGCATCGCGGCGGTCGAGGGCGAATTCAGCGCGGGCGACCCCGTCGAGCTGCGCGACGCCTCCGGGCGGGCGCTGGCCCGCGGGCTCGTCGCCTTCGACGCCGGCGAGATCCCCCAGCTGCTCGGCCGGTCCACCCGTGACCTGGCCCGTGATCTGGGCCCCGGGTACGAGCGCGAGGTCGTGCACCGGGACGACCTGGTCGTGCTGCACCGCTGACGGGCGTCACCGACGGGCGAGAAGGCGGGTAAGTCCAGCCTTTCCATGGGGACCTTCCGGAAAACCGTCACGCGGCCGCCCGCGGACTGGTCAACTTTGATGCGGGGGGACCGTCACGGGCAGGCGGTCCCCGAGGCACCGACATGGCGCCGGCACGGCGTGGGACACAGCGAGAACAGGCACCAGAGGGCTCCGCCGCACCCGCGCGGAGCGGCGAGACACACAGGAGGCCGCCGGTGAGACGAGGGCGCCCAGGGGCGCTGCCCCGAGGCGGGGGCACTCCCGCCCACGGCCGCAGGGCCCTGGGGGAGGAGCGCGCGCTGACCAGCGTCGGCGCGGGTCACGAGCGGGCGGACGACGTGGACGCCGGGCAGACGGAGCCGGCCGCGGCAGCCGCGGTGGAGGAGCACGGCGAGGTCTCCCGGCTGTGGCACATCACGCTGAGCGTCTCGGGCGCCGAGGCGCCGATCGCGGACGTCCGGCGGGCCCTGGAGAAGCTCGCCCACGACCACCCCTTCCTGCTGACCAGCCGCTACGCCAATGATCACGCCGAGATCCGCTACTGGGAAGAGGCCCGCGACCTGCACGACGCCGCCGCGGTGGCGCTGCGGCTGTGGGGCGAGCACCGCCGGACGGCCAAGCTCCCGCCCTGGGAGATCGTCGGCCTGGAGGTCATCGACCGGGAGACCTATCACCACCGCATCGCGGAGGGTTACGGCCCGCTGCCCGCCACCCCGGTCGGCGTGCACCCCTTCTGACCCGGCTCCCTCCCCCCGGCCGCACCCCACCCGTCCCACAGTCCGGAATACGAGGTGGCCCCGGGGCGCCGCGCGACTAGGCTGCGGGCCATGAGCAGCGTTTTCCCCTCCCCCCTCGCCGATCCGATGCCGCAGTCCCCCGTGCTGCGCGCGGCCTACCGCGCCCGTGCCGCCGCCGCCGAGCTGGCGCCACTGCCGCGCTCGGTGAAGGACGAGGCGCTGCTGGCGATCGCCGACGCCCTGGAGGTCCGCACCCGGGAGATCGTCGAGGCCAACGCCGAGGACGTCGAGCGCGCCCGCGCCGCCGGGACGAGCGGGACCGTCATCGACCGGCTGACCCTCACCCCCGAGCGGGTGCGGGCCATCGCCAAGGACGTCCGCGACGTCGTCGCCCTGCCCGACCCCGTCGGCGAGGTCGTCCGCGGCTCCACGCTGCCCAACGGCATCGACCTGCGCCAGGTACGGGTGCCGCTGGGCGTGGTCGGGATCATCTACGAGGCCCGGCCGAACGTCACCGTCGACGCCGCGGCCCTGTGCCTGAAGTCGGGCAACGCCGTGCTGCTGCGCGGTTCCTCCTCCGCCTACGCCTCCAACACCGCCCTGGTGCGGGTCGTGCGCGACGCCGTCGGCGGCGCCGGGCTGCCCGCCGACGCGGTCCAGCTGGTGCCGGGCGAGAGCCGCGAATCCGTACGGGAGCTGATGCGCGCCCGCGGCATGGTCGACGTGCTGATCCCGCGCGGCGGTGCCTCCCTCATCCGTACGGTCGTCGAGGAGTCCACCGTTCCGGTGATCGAGACCGGCACCGGCAACTGCCACGTCTACGTCGACGCCGAGGCCGACATCGACATGGCCGTCGACATCCTCATCAACTCCAAGGCCCAGCGGCCCAGCGTCTGCAACGCCGCCGAGACCCTCCTCGTGCACCAGGACATCGCCGCGGACTTCCTGCCCAGGGCCCTCGCGGCGCTCGCGAAGGCGGGCGTGACCGTGCACGGCTGCGAACGCGTCCTCGCCCTGGCGCAGGGCGGCCCGGCCACCGTCGTGCCCGCGACCGTCGAGGACTGGGAGACGGAGTACCTCTCCTACGACATCGCCGCCGCCGTCGTGGACAGCCTGGACGCCGCCGTGCGGCACATCCGGCTGTGGACGTCCGGCCACACCGAGGCGATCGTCACCACCTCGCAGGCCGCCGCCCGCCGGTTCACCCAGCTGGTGGACTCCACGACCGTCGCCGTCAACGCCTCCACGCGGTTCACGGACGGCAGCCAGTTCGGCTTCGGCGCGGAGATCGGCATCTCCACGCAGAAGCTGCACGCGCGCGGGCCGATGGGCCTGCCGGAGCTGACCTCCACCAAGTACATCGTCACGGGCGACGGCCACGTGCGCGGCGGGACTCCGGCCGGAAGCTGAATTCCCGTACCGGCTGCGCGGATTGACCGCTTCGGGGCTACGCTGGTCGGGTGCCGGACGACGTGGGGGGCCAGCCGTTCCCGGACGGCGAGGAGCCCGACAGCAACCGCAGCGGGGACGACGCGTTCGCCTCCGTGGTCTTCGACGAGGAGTTCGTGCGGTCCGCCGTGATCCACGAACCGACGGCGGCGGAGCGCATGCTCGCCGCCGCCCAGGCCCGTGCCGAGGCGGAGGCCGCCCGGTCCCGGGCCGGCGGCGGCCCGGCCGACGACGACCCCTACGACTACGACGACCTCTTCGGGGACGGCCACGCCCGGGGGACCGGCCACCACGCGGGCCGTACGGGCCGCTGGCCGTCCCTGGCGCACGACCTCGACCCGGACGACGCCTACGGTCCGTACGGGCGCTACGGCGCCGCACGCCGCCCCTACCGCGGCCATCCCCGCTGGCACCGCCCGGTGGCCTGGGTGCTCGCCGTCCTGATGGGCATCGGTGTGGTGGCCCTCGCCTTCGCCGCCGTGTACCGCAGTGCCTCCTCCGGCGGGCGGCCCAGCTCCGATCCCCCGCCCGCGACGACCGGGGTGGACGCCCCGGCCGAGCAGCGGCCCGGCCCGCTGCCCTCCGTCTCGGCCGATTCCGAGCCCCCGGTGGCCTCGGCGGCACCCCGTCTGTAGGCCCCGCCGACCAGCGGCGACGTACATGCATCCAGCAGCCGGAATATTGCTCACAACTTGTCGTGTACCAGCGCGTTTACCAAGCGCCCGGCAGACCTACTCTTGAGGTATGGACGGGCCTGGAGACCCACCTGAGGGGACGCCCGAGGGTGTCCCGGGGGGCGGGGAGGACGAGTACCGATCCGTCGTCTTCGACGAATCGTTCGTCCGGGCTGCGCGTCTTCAGGAGCTGTCCGCGAACGAACGCATGGGCGATCACGCGCTCGCTGTCCGTAACCGCCATGTGTGGGCCCGCGTCCGGACCTCCCGCCAGGTCCTCGTCCTGGTGATACTGATCGCCCTCGCCTTCGGCACCGCCGTCTACATGGGCCTGCGCCACCCCTACCGGGATCCGGTGGTCCCCGCCGCCGAGCCGCTGCGCTCCACGCTCGTCCCGCTCGCGCCCCGCGACGCTGTGCCCGGCGGCACGGCACGGGAGCTGTTCGAGCACAGTCCGGCCGCCCAGTTCCGGCTGGGCCCCGAGGGGGTCACGCTGCCCGCCGCGCGGAGCACACAGCACTTCTCCGAGAGCCAGGTCATGGCCGCGCTCGCCGCCGCCAAGGAGTACACGGTGAAGTCCTCCCTCGACCCGGCCGTGCTCACCGGCGGCGGCCAGCGCAGCGTGCGGCTGCTGCTCGACCCCGAACAGCTCGACCAGTTCGACCGCAGCTTCGACCACCCCGCCGACGACGGGCGGCACGCGGCCACCGCCTGGCTGGTCCGCTTCGATCCCGCCCAGGTGACCCTGGTTGACACACCCGTACGGACGCAGGGCGTCTTCTCCGTGAGCGAGACGGGCTCCTCCACGCTGGAGGTCTCCGCCGACCACACCTTCGTCTACGCCCTGCGGCCGGCCGCCGCGGGAGCCGGCGACAAGGCCGGGGCGGACCGGGCGTCGCTGTTCACGGTGCGCCGGGAGCTGCGCTTCCGCTTCGACCGCGACGGCCTCCAGGAGCACCACGTCACCGTCCTGCAGAGCCGCCTCCAGGCCGGCCCGGAGTCCTGCTCGGCCGACGACGAGGTCTACCTGCGCCCGCTCCTGGCCGGCCAGCGCCCCACGAACGACGCCCCGGCAGGCACGGACCCGTACACGACGGGCCAGGCCACAGCGGCCCTGTGCGGCCGCCTGTCGGACAACGCGCAGCCGCAGCTGCCGAGGCGGTAGGGGGACGTTCGGGGGACCGATCCGGGCCTGTCCGGGGGTAACCGACACAGCCCGTCCGGGGCCCATTCAGCCCGGCGTTTGAGGGCCGGGGTTCGGAGCGGAGCCCCGGTTAAGGTCACCACCCAGCCCGTCTGGGGGCACCTCCCAGCGGTAGCTGGGGGAGTTTGAGGACCCGGGTTCGGGGCGGAGCCCCGATTGCGGGAAGGGGCGGGTAGGGGAAAGAACCCCCGGCGGGTCACCAGCGCGCCCCCTCAGCCCTCCTTGGGCCCTTCCTCGGACCCCGGCTCGCCGCCCTCGTCCCCGGACTTCCCGGAACCCCCCGCAGGCCGCCCCCACCCCCCAAAAGAATCCCGCAGCCGACCGCCGAGGTCCCCCGCCCCGCCCGCGATATCCCGCACCAACCCGATCAGCGGATCCTTGCTCGACCGCACCGACTCCGCGTAATGGTTCGCCGACTCCCGGAAGGAGTCCGTCACGGACGTGTCCTTGTCCTCCGAGCGCCGCGGGTAATGACCGTCCATGATCCGCTGGTGATCACGGCTCTCGGCCCACTTCTTCAGCTCGGCCGCCCGCACGGTCGTGAACGGGTGCGACCGCGGCAGTATGTTCATGATCTTCAGCACGGAGTCGCGCAGATCGCCGCCCGCCTCGTACTCCTCGGCCTGGGCCAGGAACGCGTCGACGTTCATCTCGTGCAGGTGGTTGCCGCCCGCGATCTTCATCAGGCCGCGCATCGCCGCCTTGAGGTCCTGGCCCACCAGCAGCCCCGCACGGTCCGCCGAGAGCTCCGACTTGCGGAACCACTCGCGCAGTGCGGTCACGATCGCCATCACCGCTATGTTGCCCAGCGGGATCCACGCCACCTTGAGCGCGAAGTTCGTCAGGAACAGCAGGATCGTGCGGTAGACCGCGTGGCCCGAGAGGGCGTGGCCCACCTCGTGGCCGACGACGGCTCGCATCTCCTCCTCGTCGAGCAGCTCCACCAGGCCCGTGGTCACCACGATGATCGGCTCGTCCAGGCCGATGCACATGGCGTTGGGCTGCGGGTCCTGCGTGACGTACATCGGGGGGACCTTCGGCAGGTCCAGGACGTAGCAGGCGTCCAGCAGCATGGTGTGCAGGTGCGGGAACTGCTGCTCGCCGACCCGCACCGAGTCGGACAGGAACAGCAGGCGCAGGCTGCGCTCCGGCAGCAGCCCGCTCAGCGTCTTGAAGACGGTGTCGAAACCGCTCAGCTTGCGCAGCGCCACCAGGGCCGAGCGGTCCGCCGGATGCTCGTAGGCGCGCGAGGAGATGTCCGGGAAGCGCTTGCGCTGCCGGCCGGGCAGCCGCTCGTGCTCCTCGCCGGAACCGTTCCCCGACGTGCGGTCGCTGGTGCTGTCGCTCATCAAGACCCCCTCAGTGGGCTGATCATGGCCCGTCCCCCGGCTACGACCCCACAGTAAGCGCTGCCACTGACATGGCTACCGTGGAGACATGCCCGACATGAACGCCATCACCACGCATCCCGGATTCACCGAGCTCCTCGCCGTCTCCAAGGGCGACCAAGGGCCGGGTGTGATCATCCGTACGGTCCTCGTGGTCGGCGTGGTGGGAATCGTCTTCCTCGCCTGGTTCCTGCTACGCGGTTACGGCAAGAAGGACTGAGGGAGGGACCGGCCGGGGAGGCACGGGAACGGCCTCGGTGAGGCCCGACCCGTGGAGTCGGCGTGAGCGCGCCCGCGGCCCCCGCATACGATGTGGCAGAAATCTCTGCCCGATCCCATCCCGGATAGGTCCTGCCGAAGATGACCGCATTCACGTCAGCCCACGCCGCCCTGACCACGCTCGCCTCCGAGGGCGAGCACGTCGACACCCACACCAGCATCAGCCCGTACATGACCGGCGGTGGCGCCCTGGTCATCCTGCTGCTCCTGGTCTGGATCACGACCCGCTTCAACCGCGACCGCTGAGCGCACCGGTCCCTGCGGGTCCGGCGGTTCGCCGCGCCCAGTAGGGTCTGCACGCATGGGAGAGCAGACAGGGCCCGTGAAGCGGCGGCTCGGCGTGATGGGCGGGACATTCGACCCGATCCACCACGGCCACCTGGTCGCCGCCAGCGAGGTGGCAGCACAGTTCCACCTGGACGAGGTGGTCTTCGTACCGACCGGGCAGCCGTGGCAGAAGAGCCACAAGACGGTGTCACCGGCCGAGGACCGCTATCTGATGACGGTGATCGCCACCGCCTCCAACCCGCAGTTCTCGGTCAGCCGCATCGACATCGACCGCGGCGGCCCGACGTACACCACGGACACCCTGCGCGAGCTGCGCTCCCTGAACGACGAAGCGGACCTGTTCTTCATCACCGGCGCCGACGCGCTGGCGCAGATCCTCACCTGGCGGGACACCGAGGAGCTGTTCTCGCTGGCCCACTTCATCGGCGTGACCAGGCCCGGCCACATACTGGCCAACCCGGGGCTGCCCGAGGGCGGCGTCTCGCTGGTCGAGGTGCCGGCGCTCGCGATCTCCTCCTCGGACTGCCGCACGCGTGTGGAGAAGGGCGAGCCGGTCTGGTACTTGGTCCCCGACGGTGTGGTGCGCTACATCGACAAGCGCAAGCTCTACCGCGACTGAGCGACCGAGCGACCGAGCACTGACAGGGCACTGAGGGGCACCGGTGAACGACCGACAGGATGCGTACGCGCAGGACCCGTACGGGCAGCAGCCGCAGGTGTACGGCTACGACGCCTACGGTCAGCCGGTGTACCGCCCGGACGCCCCGGAGCGCGTCTACGACCAGTACGGTCAGCCGGTCCAGCAGCAGGCCGCACCGCAGCCCGTACAGCAACAGCCCCTCCAGCAGCAGGACTACGGCTACCCGGGCAATGGCGGCGGCTACGACCCGTACGCCGCCCAGCAGTACGAGCGGCAGCAGCCCGCGGCTCCCCAGCAGCGGACGCAGCAGCAGGAGTGGATCCCGCGGCAGTCGGGGCCGCCCGCGCACGAGGACGCGCGGTCCGGGCCCGAGGAGCCGCGCACCGGACCGGAGGAGCCGGGGCAGGGCGAGTCCGCGCCGGAGTACCGCACCGAGCAGTTCTCGTTCATCGAGGAGCCGGACGAGGACTCCGAGGACGTCATCGACTGGCTCAAGTTCAGCGAGAGTCGCACCGAGCGGCGTGACGAGCGCAAGCGCAAGGGCCGCAACCGCGTCGTGGCGCTCGTCGTGGTGCTGGTCCTCGCGGTGGCCGGCGTGGCCGGCTACCTGTGGTTCACGGGCTCCCGCGACGACAAGGGCCCGGCCGCGGCCGGCGGTGCCCAGAAGCGCGACGTGATCGTCGTCCACCTGCGGGCGGTCAAGGGCGGCGACAGCTCCACCGCCCTGCTGGTCGACAACGAGACCACCAAGAAGGGCACCACCGTCCTGCTCCCGAACGCGCTGGCCGTCCCTCGGGAGGGCGGCGGTTCGACCACGCTCGGCAAGTCCGTGCAGGACGACGGCACCGGCGCGACCCGCGACGCCCTGAACAACCTGCTCGGCGCCGAGATCAAGGGCAGCTGGCGGCTCGACACCCCGTACCTGGAGAACCTCGTCGAGCTGGTCGGCGGCATCGCCGTCGACACCGACACCGACATCCCCGGCGAGAAGCCCGGCGACCGCCCGCTGGTCCGCAAGGGCACGGCCCAGAACCTCGGCGGCCGGATGGCCGTCGCCTACGCCACCCACCACGCGCCCGGAGAGGCACCGGACAAGCAGCTCTCGCGCTTCGGCCAGGTCATGCAGGCGGTGCTGAAGAAGCTCTCCGGCGAGACCGGCCCGGCCACCCGGACGGTGGAGACCCTCGCCCAGATCCCCGACCCCTCGCTCTCGGTCGAGCAGCTCGGCGCCTCGCTGGCCCAGCTGGCGGTGCTGGCCAAGAAGGGCTCGTACGACACCGCCGTGCTGCCCGTGCGGACCGACGGGACGCTCGGTGACCAGGCGACCGACAAGGTGGTCAAGGAGGTGCTCGGCGGCACGGTGAAGAGCACCGACAAGAACGCCGCGCCCCGGGTCAGCGTGAAGAACGCCACAGGCAACAAGGGCGCCACCGGATCCGCGCTGGTCACGCTTGTCAACGGCGGCTACACCGTCGTCGACGGCGGCTCGGCGGGCCCGGCCGAGGCGGCGTCCGCGGTGACCTACGCCGACGACGCGCGGGCGGCGGAGGCCAAGGAGGTCGCCAAGACCCTGGGCCTGCCGGCGGGCGCCGTGAAGAAGGCGAAGGGCGCCGGCAACGCCGACGTCACCGTGGTCCTGGGCAAGGACTACAAGAGCTGAGTCCGGCCGGCCGGGGAGCCGGCCGGACGGGGGACGAAATGCCCAGGAGGTCCGGTGTCCGGTCGTGAGACCCTTGACAGGTACTGACCCTCTTTAGCGAAAGCATGGCTTGTGACCGCCACGGACCGCTCCATCGAGCTCATCAAGGCCGCCGCTCAGGCGGCCGCAGACAAGCTCGCGCACGACATCATCGCCTACGACGTCAGCGACGTCCTGTCGATCACCGACGCCTTCCTGCTGGCCTCGGCCCCCAACGACCGCCAGGTCAAGTCGATCGTCGACGAGATCGAGGAGCGCCTCAACAAGGAGCTCGGCGCCAAGCCGGTGCGCCGTGAGGGCGACCGCGACGCCCGCTGGGTGCTGCTCGACTACGTCGACATCGTCGTCCACGTCCAGCACAGCGAGGAGCGCGTCTTCTACGCCCTTGAGCGCCTGTGGAAGGACTGCCCCGAGATCGGCCTGCCCGACGACGCCGTCGCCACCCGCGGCAAGGCCGAGGAGCACGCGAAGGCGCAGGGTGACCTGGACGGTGAGCTGAGCTGAACGCCAGCAAGGGCCACTACCAGGCCATCGGCAGGGGCCGCCGCATCGTCCTGTGGCGGCACGGTCAGACCGCGTGGAACCTGGAGCGCCGCTTCCAGGGCAGCACGGACATCGAGCTGACCGACACCGGCGTCGCGCAGGCGCGCCGGGCCGCCCGGCTGCTGGCCGCGCTGCGGCCGCACGCCATCGTCTCCTCCGACCTCAGCCGGGCCCGGGCCACCGCCGCGGAGCTCGCTGCGGTCACCGGTCTGCCGGTCGCCGGGGACGCCGGACTGCGCGAGACCTACGCGGGCGTGTGGCAGGGCCTCACGCACGACGAGATCATCGCGCGCCACGGCGAGGAGTACGCCGCGTGGAAGCGCGGCGAGCCCGTACGGCGCGGTGGCGGCGAGCTGGAGACCGAGGTCGCCGACCGGGCCGCCCCGGTCGTCCTGGCCCAGGCCGACAAGCTGCCCGACGGCGGCACGCTCGTCGTGGTCAGCCACGGCGGCACCATCCGCACGACCATCGGCCGGCTGCTCCACCTGGAGGCCACCTCCTGGGAGTCGCTCGGCGGCCTCAGCAACTGCTGCTGGTCCGTCCTGGGCGAGGGCGCGCGCGGCTGGCGGCTGCTGGAGCACAACGCCGGGACGCTGCCCGAGCCGGTCCTGGGCGATGACGACTGAGCGTCGCCCATGGCCCGATTTCACATCCGGGCAGGTCACAGGCTAAAGTTCTTCTTGTTCGCGGGGAACGCGGAGGGAAACCTCCGGGGGAACCAAGAGCAGCGGGGCTATAGCTCAGTTGGTAGAGCGCCTGCATGGCATGCAGGAGGTCAGGAGTTCAATTCTCCTTAGCTCCACAATCACGACGATCCCGTCTCCCTCACTGGGAGGCGGGATTGTTGCTGTTCGGGCGGGGTCCCGTGACAGAATCGGCAGGCCGGGAGCGGACGGGGCCGAAGGGGAACGTACTGACCCATGGGTGCACACAGCCGGAAGTGCGACTGGTGCGGCGGCGGCACGCCGATCGTCCGCGACATGGAGCCGCTCAACTCCTCGTACCAGTACTGGTGCGTGGAGTGCGCACGGGCGCTGATCATAAAAGGCGACCCCATCGAGACCTACCGTGAGCTGGAAGGCGAGCCGATCTACGGCCGGCTGCTCGACGAGCACTGCGCGCTGAAGCGCTTCTACTCCTTCGCCACAGCCTGATTTTCACGCCCCCGGCAACCCCCTTCGTGCACGCGTGCGTCCATGAGGGGTGAGAGCTGCCGCCGGGAACGGCCGGCGGCACGGGGGAAGCGATGGAGGTCACCCGGTGACCGAAACAGTGATCAGCCCTGCCCGCGAACCGTTCCGTGATCCCGCCCTGACGCCTGCTCGCGAAGAGGAGGCGGCCGAACTCACACCCTTCCTGGACGCCCTGCGCGTACCGCCGGTGCTCCGGCCCGGCCGCACCGAGTCCGCCGGGTACGCGGAAGCGGTGGCCGGGGGCGGCATCGAGATCGACCTCTCCGCCACCTGGGTCCGGCTGCACTCGCAGCTGCCGCCCACCCGGGTGTGGACCTACGGGGGGCACTTCCCGGGCCCGACCATCGAGGTCCGGCGCGGCCGGCGGCTGCGGGTCGCCTGGAACAACCGCCTCGGCGGCGACCACCCGGTGACGGCGGTCGAGGCGAAGCCCGTGCCCGGCGGCCCGGCACCGGGCGACGTCCCGGGCCGCGGCGGCGCCGCACCGCTCGCGGACGTGGCCGCGCTGCCGCCGTGGACCGTGACGCACCTGCACGGCGCCCCCACCGGCGGCGGCAACGACGGCTGGACGGAGAACGGCGTCTCGCCGGGCGAGAGCCAGCTCGCCGAATACCCCAACGATCACCGGGCGGTCGCCTGGTGGTACCACGACCACGCCATGGACATCACCCGGTGGAACGTCTTCGCCGGCCTCGCGGGGATGTACCTCGTCCGGGACGAGGAGGAGGACGCGCTGCGGCTGCCGCGCGGCGACCGCGAGATCCCGCTGATCGTCCAGGACCGCAACCTCGACCTGGACGAGGACGGCCGGCTGACCGGGCGGCTGCTCCACAAGACGGTCGTCGTCGGCCAGGACGCCCACGGCGGGAACGTCACCCAGGCGTTCACCGGCCCGTACACCCTCGTCAGCGGCGTCATCTGGCCGCACCTGGACGTGACCGCCCGGTGGTACCGCTTCCGGCTGCTGAACGCCGCCAACGCCCGCACCTACGAGCTGCGGCTGATCGACGAGGAGAGCGGCGAGCCGGTGCGCGGCGCCGCCTGGCAGATCGGTACGGATGGCGGCCTGCTGCCGCGCCCGCTGCCGCTGGACGGGCCGCTGTCCGTGGCGCCCGCCGAGCGGATGGATCTGCTGATCGACTTCGGCCGGCTGCGGGGACGGCGGCTGCGCCTGGTGAACACGGCGCCCGGTGTGCGCCACCCGCAGGTGATGCAGTTCCGGGTGGCGCCGGAGCCGGTGCGCGACTCCTTCGTACTGCCGCGGGTCATCTCCACGTCGTTCCGGCGCATCACTCACGAGAGCGCGCCGGCGCACGGGCACCGCCTGATCGTCCTCAGCCCGCCCGGCACCGCCGGTGACGCCCATCCCGCGCTGTGGGAGATGCGCCGGGCCGAGCCGGGCGAGGTGCCGGTCCCCGGCGAGGGCGTGATCCAGATCAAGGGGCCGGACGGGAAGGTGCGCACGTACCGCCGGGGCGCCCGCGCCTTCGACGACACGCTCGGCTTCATGGTCGCGCACGGCGCGTGGGAGCAGTGGAGCTTCCTGCACCTGGGCGGTCCCATGCACCCCATGCACATCCACCTGATCGACTTTCAGGTGCTCAGCCGCGACCTCTACCCCACGGGTCCCGGCGGCCCCTTCGACACCGCCTTGGGCGGCACCCGGTCGCCGCTGGAGTACGGCGGGCGGGTGCCGGTGTCGGAGGGCGACGCGGGCTGGAAGGACGTCATCCAGGTGCCCGCCGGACAGATGGTCAACGTGATCGGCCGCTTCCAGGGCGCCAAGGGCCGGTTCATGTACCACTGCCATCTGCTGGAGCACGAGGACATGGGGATGATGCGGCCGTACGTGGTGATGCCGCCCGAGGTGCTGAAGTTCCACCACGGCGACGACGGTGGCCACCATGGCGGTCGGCATCACGACGGGGGACACATGGGGTGAAACGGGCGCGGGGGGTCGGCGCTACCCCGCCGGCCTCCCTCCCAAGCACCCATGGGCCGGCGATTTGGCAGATGGGGGGGAGCTCCGTGTAATGTACTCCGTGTCGCCAGGGAAACCGGGCGGCGGAAAACAGAACAAGGGGCTATAGCTCAGTTGGTAGAGCGCCTGCATGGCATGCAGGAGGTCAGGAGTTCAATTCTCCTTAGCTCCACAGGAGATGAGCGGGTCGTCCGAATCGGACGGCCCGCTCATCGCTTTGTCGCCGCGTGTTTTCCCGTGCGGGCTTTCGTTCGTCGTGCGCACCACCGCTGCGCGGCGGTGTCCTCAATCGCCGGACGGGCTGAAGGTGGCTGAGCCCAGCGAAATCAAGCCCGTCCGGCGTTTGAGGACGCGCCCGCAGGGCGCCCGCCGCCGCAGGCGGCAAGGCCGGCCCGCAGCCGAAGATCCGCCGGACACGGCCTAGCGCTCCCGGTCGAGCCGCAGGGCGAGCGCCGGGCAGCGGCGCACGGCCCGCAGGGCGCGGCCCCGCAGGTGCGTCGGCACCCCCGCGTCCGCGAGCGCCGGATAGCCGTCCGGCCCCAGGCGTACGAGCTCGGGCAGCAGCCCCGCGCACAGCCCGTGGCCCTCGCACAGCGTCCAGTCCACCGCCAGCCGCTCGGCGCTCTCCGGATTCGCCGGGCCGGCTCCGGCGGCGAAGGGCAGGGGCAGCACCCCGGCCGTGCCGCGCCCGCAGCCGCCGCCCAGGACATGAGCGGCCAGATCGTCCGTGAAGGCCGTCAGGGCGCTCAGCGTGAAGCGTGCCGCCCCGTCCGGGTGCCCGCACGCCCCGCGCCCCCGGACGGCCCCCGCCGCCTCCCGTACGGTCTCCAGGGCGCTCCTGCCGCCGCCGGCCACCACGTCCGCCAGCGCCCCGGCCACCGACGGCAGGCCGAGCCGGCAGGGCCCGCACTGCCCGGCGGACTCGGCGGCCAGCCAGTGCGCCACCCGGACCGCCTCGCCCAGCGGGCAGGTGTCCGCCGGAAGCGGCAGTACCGCCCCCGCGCCCAGCGCCCCGCCGCAGGCGGCGAGGGCCTCGCGGGAGACCGCCGCCCCGTGCGCCGTCGTGGCGTCCAGCCACGCGCCGTGGTAGCCGCCGGTCAGCACGCCCTGGAACGCCGGATCGACGCCGCAGGAGCGCAGCACGTAGGCCATCGGCACGCCGCTGGGCACCTCCACGACGCGCGGCTCGGGCACCGCGCCGGAGACGGTGAGCAGCAGGGTGCCGGGCTCGGCCGTGGTGCCGGTGGTGCGGTAGCGGTCGGCGCCCAGGCGGGCGGCGAGGGCGAGTTGGGCGTACGTCTCGGTGTTGGACAACAGGGTCGGCGCGCCGCCCAGGCCCTCGTCGGAGGCGCGCCCGTGCCGGCCGGGCGGCAGCGGAGGGCCGCCCTCGGCGGCGCGCAGCAGCGCGGAGGACTCACCGGAGACCAGCCGCTCCGGCAGGCGCACCACGCGGGCACGCAGGGCGCGGCCGCGCCGGTCCGCGAGCCCTCGCTCGGCCAGGGCCTCCCGCACCGATTCCTCGGTGGCCGGCCGGGTCACGCCGATGACCAGGGTGTTCGCCCCGAGCGCCGTGGCGGCCAGCAGGGCGCCGTCCAGGACCAGGTGCGGGGCGCGGGCGAGGAGGACGGCGTCCTTGCGGCAGGCGGGCTCGCCCTCGCAGCCGTTGACGACCACCGCCGGGCGGACGTCCCGCCGCCGCGCCGAGCGGGCCACCGCCCGCAGCTTCCGGCCGAAGGGGAAGCCCGCGCCGCCCCGGCCGCGCAGGGCGACGGTCTCGGCGAGTTCGGTCAGCTGGGCCTCGGTGAGCTGGGGCATCGAACCGTGGACGGCGAGGTGGGCCCGGCGGTCCAGGCGCTCCGCCGTGTCGAAGCCGGCGGTCAGGCGGGGCAGGCCGAGGGAGAGGACGGCGGGCAGGCCGGGGAGCGGGGCGCTCACCGGGTGCGGCCCGAGGCGCCGTGGGAGGACCGTACCGGCGCGGGCCGGGGAGCCCCGGGGGGTGCGGGCCTGGGGCGCGGGAGCGAGGCGACGGTCCGGCCG
>NZ_JAGGOL010000115.1 GCF_018614525.1 Streptomyces sp. ISL-11 | reverse complement strand
GTGCGGCAGCGGGGCGGCGGCCGCGCCGGCGCGGGCCGGCCCGGCGTGGGCCAGCCGCAGGATGGCCCAGGCGACGCGGGCGACCGCGTCCGGCACCTGACGGAAGCTCGGGAAGTCGTTGACGTCGACCAGGACCGGGCCGTCGGGGCCGAGCACGATGTCCACCCCGTACAGATCGAGGCCGAAGACGGCGCCGACCTCGGTGGCGATGGCCGCCACCTCGGCGGTGAGCGGCACCTGCCGCTCCCGCACCGGCCGGCCCGGGTGCAGCGGGGAGCAGCGCTCGGTCGCGTACAGCTCGCCGTCGACGCAGTACACCTTGAGGTCGACGCCCGCGTTGGGTACGTACGGCTGGGCGATCAGCATGCCGCCGCCGGTGTCGTCCGCGCCGGGGTCCGAGAGCCGGTCCGGGGACGGCACCAGGCGTACGGCCCGGCCCGAGCTGCCGTCGGCGGGCTTGACGACCAGCGGGTACTCGGCGGCGGGTACCTCCGCGAACTCCTCCGGGCGGGTGGCCGCGTAGGTCGCCGGTACCGGCAGTCCGTGGTGCTCCGCGATGACGGCCGCCAGTGCCTTGTCGCGTACGCCGCGGATCGACCGGGCGTCGTTGACCGTGGTCAGCCCCACGGTCGCGGCGGCCTCCAGCAGCGTCAGACCGGGTCCGCCGGACACCGTTTTGAGCACCCACGCGTCATGGTCGCCCGCCCGGACCGTCTCGGAGAGCTTGAGCAGGGAGCTTCCGGGCCGCAGCACGTCCACCCGGTGACCCCAGGCGGAGAGTTGGCGGATCACGTCCACCGGCATGCCGTCGCGCCGGTACTGCTCCTCCACCAGGAAGCAGATTCTCATTGGTGCATCCTCGTAATCCCCGGACGTCCGCCGATCCCGTCCGGCAGGACTGTGACGGCTCAGGATGTCATGGTGACCGGGGCCGGATCGCCCAGGGCTGTCTCAATTCCGTAGCAACTCGATCGCGGGGCGCGTGGTTTTTATCCGTATTCGACCGACTGATAGGCGTGTCGGGGGATCTGCGGTACGGCTCATTCATGAGGGTCGTCGGGAGCGGGTGTTCGGGAAGAGCGGGCGCGCCGAAGTGGTTGGCACGGACGATGAGTACGGCACCGACCCCGATCCACCGAGGAGTCCCCCGTTGAGTCTGTACGACATTCCCCTGCGCACACTGTCCGGCGAGCCCGCCTCCCTCGCCGACCACCGCGACAAGGCGCTGCTGCTGGTGAACGTGGCGTCGAAGTGCGGTCTGACCCCGCAGTACGAAGGGCTGGAGCGGCTGCAGCAGCGCTACGCGGACCGCGGCTTCAGCGTGCTGGGCTTCCCCAGCAACCAGTTCGCGGGCCAGGAGCCGGGCTCGGCCGAGGAGATCGCGGCCTTCTGCTCGGCGACGTACGGCGTCAGCTTCCCGCTGTTCGAGAAGACGGACGTCAATGGCGAGGCCCGGCACCCGCTGTACACGGAGCTGACGCGGGTCCCGGACGAGGCGGGCGAGGCCGGCGACATCCAGTGGAACTTCGAGAAGTTCCTGCTCTCCCCGCGGGGTGAGGTCGTGGGCCGCTTCCGCCCGCGCGTGGAGCCCGAGGCCGACGAGCTGGTGCGCGCGATCGAGGCGCAGCTGCCCGCCTGACGGCACGCGGCTCGTACGGGCGCGGGCCCGGCGGGCACACCGCGGCCCCGGTCCGGGTCTGGCCGGGCCGGGGCCGGGGGTGTCAGTGGTGCTTGCAGAAGCACAACTTGTCGAGGTGGCGGACGATGGTGGGCCGCGCGTCCTCGGCCAGCTCACGCACCTCGTGGTGCTTTCCGTAATCGATCTCGTGGTCGATCAGCTTCAGCGCCTCCTTGTGCCCCATCTCCTCCGCGTTCAGCCAGGCCCGGTCGTACCTGGACGTGCCCGCCTTCTTCCTGAGCTCCTTGAGCGCCTTGCGCTGGTCGTCCGTGACCATGGTCGGCAGGGTCACGCCCTTGCGGTGCGCCAGCTTCTTGATCTGCTCGTCCAGTTTGGTGTGGTCGCGTACGAACAGCGCCCCGGCGTCCTTCACGCACCGCGTGGTGGCGTGCTTGCCCGCGTCCTTGCCCGCCGCGATCTCGGCCAGGTTGCCCTGGTGGATCTTTTTCAGGAAGGCACCGTCGTGGTGTTCGTCGTCGTGCATGGCGAGTGCCGTGCCCGCTGTCGACGCCGCCAGCGCGAGGGCCGCCACCGCGGTTGTGGCCCGGTATCGCATACGCATCGTTGACTGCTCCGTTCCTCGTCTGCGCGCGGTGATCGTCCATTGCCGCGCGCGGGGTTGTGGGCGGGGGCGCGCGGATGAGCCGACGCCTCCACGGAGCTGATGACTGCCCGGGTCGCGGCGTGGACCATCCGCCCGCGCCTCAGTCCGCTCCAATGGAGCACTACCGGTCACCTGACGGACGGTCACCGGCATCGGGTGCGGTTCGGGGGCAGGACGCCGTCCAGCAGGAAGGCGTCGATCCGTTCGTTGACGCAGGCGGCGTCCGGTGATCCGTAGACGCTGTGGCCGCCGCCCGTGTCGGTCATGGTGACCGCGGAGCCGACCGCGCGGGCCATCTGGGCAAGCCACCGGACGGGGGTGGCGGGGTCGTACTCGGAGGTGTGCATGAGGATCTTCGGTGCGGTGGCGGCGGCGACGTCGTGCGAGGAGTCGTCCCCGGCCGTCGGCCAGCCGGTGCACAGGCCCATGCCCATGGCCATGGTGGGGCCGAAGACCGGTGAGGCGTCGAGGAACTCGTCGTAGGAGGCGACGACCTGTTCCGCGCGGTAGCGGGCGGCCGTGTCGGCGCAGTTGATGGCGGTCAGCGCGTCCGCGGAGTTGTCGCGGCTCCCGTCCGGCCCCTTGCCCTCGGCGTCGTCGGCCTGCGCCCGGGCCATCTCGGCGGACTCCCCCGGGGGCACGTGGTGCACGAGCGCGGCCATCAGGTTGGGCACCTCGGGCAGGCCCTGGCGGGAGCGCAGCAGGCCCATGGTCTCGGTGACGGCCGTGGCCCGGTCGAGTTTCCTGCCGCCGGGCCAGTCGAGCGGCGCGTCGTCGAG
This sequence comes from Streptomyces sp. ISL-11, assembly GCF_018614525.1. Taxonomy (GTDB): domain Bacteria; phylum Actinomycetota; class Actinomycetes; order Streptomycetales; family Streptomycetaceae; genus Streptomyces. The sequence goes on along the minus strand of NZ_JAGGOL010000115.1, from coordinate 24,990 downwards.
GTGGTCGAAGGCCCGCTCGATCTGCTCCATGGCGTGGTCGGTGTCCGGGCCGAGGGCACAGTCCTCGTCGCCCTTGCGGGTGCAGGTCGTGACCGCGTGGCGCAGGGCCCGGTGGTAGGCGGCCGTCTGGGTGAGCGTCGTCTGCTTCAGGTCGGGGGAGGGCTCGTCGACGCCGTCCATGACCATGCGGCCGACCTTGCCGGGGAACCGGTGGGCGTAGACCGCGCCGAGCCGGCTGCCGTAGGAGAAGCCGAGGTAGTCCAGCTTGTCCTGGCCCAGGGCGGCGCGCAGGACGTCCAGGTCCTGGGCGGTGTTGACGGTGTTGACGTGCGGCAGGATGGCGCCCGGCTCCGTCTTGCAGTGTTTGAGCGCCTTCTCCTGCGCGGCCAGGGCGTCGGCCATGTCGTCCGTGCCGGAGCCGTCGTCGGACCCGCGCCCGCCGCCGCAGCGCACCGGGGAGCTGGCGCCGACGCCGCGGGGGTCGAAGGTGACCAGGTCGTAGCCGGTCCGGGCGTGGCTCAGGCCGTCGGGGCCGTAGGCGGTGAGCTGTTTGAGGCCCGATGCGCCGGGGCCGCCGAAATTGACGACGAGGGAGCCGCGGCGGTGGCCGGGGTCCTGGGCGCGGTAGCGCATGAGCGCGAGCCGCAGCTCGCCCTTGCCGGGCGCGGCGTAGCTGTACGGGACGGTGAGGCGGCCGCATTCGGCCGTGCCGGTGGCCCTCGCGGTCTCGCGCCTGACCTCGCGGTCCGCCTCGCGCGCGCACGGCTTCCAGTCGACGGTCTGCTCGTAGTAGGCGCCGAGATCGGGCGCGCCGGCCGTCCGGTCGACGCCGGCGCAGCCGGCGAGGCCGTGGGCCAGCACGGTCGCGGCGGCGAGCGGCAGGGAGACCGTGGAGACGCGCGAGAGGCGGGAGCGGCGGGCGGGGCGCGGAGCGCGGCGGCGTACGGACGTCATGCCGCGGACGGTAGTTCGCCTTCCGCCGCACGGCTTTCCGGAAGGGGCGTCCGGGTGACGCGTCGGCGTGTCCTGCGGGGCCGACGGGGTGTCAGGGGACAGGGTGCGTGCCAGCGCGGTTGAGGCGTTGCCGACGTGGGCCCGTGGCCGTCGATGACATCGGCCGGCCGGCGCTCGGCTTCGCCGGTACGCCCGGCCTCGCGGATCTTCGACTGGGGCCGTCTTTGCCGCCTGCGGCGGCGGGCGCCCTGCGGGCGCGTCCTCAAACGCCGGACACGGCAGGTGCGGCCAGGGTCAGGCGTCCACGGCCAGCCGGTAGCCGCGCTTGGGGACCGTGTGGATCAGTTTCGCGCGCGGGCCGAGCGCGCCCCGCAGGCGGGCGACGGCCGCCTCGACCGTGTGGTCGTCCGCCCGGCCCCCGGGCCAGACGCGCCGCAACAGCTCGCCCCGGCTGACCACCCAGCCCGGCCGCTCGGCCAGCGCCCGCAGCACGGCGGCCTGTACGGGCGGCAGCCAGACGGCGTCGTCCCCGGCGAGCAGCGCGCTCCCCTGGAGCACCAGCGTGCGGCCGCCGGCGGTCAGGACCCGGCGGTCGCGGGCGGGCAAGGTCTCGGTCAGGGTACGCACGAGCGAACCGAGGCGGCCGCGCTCCGGCCAGACCGCCGGGACGCCCGCCTCCTCCAGCGGCCTGGCGCACAGCGGCCCGACGCACACGGGCACGACCGCCTCGCGCAACGCGGCGAGCACGTCGGCGCGCAGGCCGGCGGCGGCCGCGAAATCCAGGAACGAGGTGATCGCCGGGGCGCTGGTGAAGGTCATGGCGTGCACCTCGCGGCGCGCCGTCTGCTCCACCAGCCGCCGTACGGCGTCCGGGTCGTCGGGTCCCGCCCACCGGTAGACCGGTATCTCGATCACCTCGGCCCCGCGCTCGCGCAGCGCGGCGGCGAAGCCCTCCAAGGGCGCGCCGTGCTGCTGTACGACGACCCGGCGGCCGCGCAACTCCCGTGTCAGCAGCCAGGAGAGCAGTTCGTCGCTCGCCTCCGTGCCGGGTGAGTAGGTCTCCTTCAGGCCGCTGGCCCGTACCGCGCCGGTGGCCTTGGGGCCCCGGCTGAGCACCACCGCGCCCCGGCACGCGTCGGCGAGCCCCGCCCCGTGTCCCCAGCCCTCGGCGGCGCTCATCCAGCCGCGCCAGCCGACGCCGGTGGTGGCGACCACGTAGTCGAGCGAGCCGGTCAGGCAGCTCTGGGTGGCGTGCCGCAGTGCCGTGTCGTCGTCGAGCGGGATGATCCGCATCGTGGGGGCCTCGACCACGCGGGCCCCTCTGCGCCGGAGCAGGGCGGCCAGTTCCTCACGGCGCCGCACGGCGGTCACCCCGATGACATAACCGGTCAGCGGCCCGGTTGCGGCCGTGGTGCTCGTTCCCATGCCGCGGATGATCCGGCAGCCGCGTTTCGATCGCGTTGCCCAGCCGTCACGTGGGGGTTAGGAGGGTGCCCCGGGAGGTTACGGCAGATGTCGTACGGCCCACGCGGGCCCGGGCCCGGTGTGAAGGGTGCGTACCGCCGGCGCAACACGGCCGACCCGGTCGCGTAACGGGCACCGGTGAAGCTCGCTGTATGACGACGACCGACACCCACTGCCCGTACTGCTCGCTCCAGTGCGGGATGCGGCTGCGCCCCACCGGTGAGGGGGCCGAGGTGCTGGAGCGGCCGGATTTCCCGGTGAACCTCGGGGCGCTGTGCGGCAAGGGCCGGACGGCCGGGGCGCTGCTGCCACCGGGCGCCCGGCTCACCGCGCCGCTGGTGCGTGACCGGCGCGGCGGAGAGTTGCGCGAGGCGGGCTGGGACGAGGCGCTGGACCGGGTCGCAGCGGGGCTGGCGGGCGCGGCCGAGCGGTACGGCCGGGACGCGGTGGGGGTGTTCGGCGGGGGCGGGCTGACCAATGAGAAGGCGTACCTGCTGGGAAAGTTCGCGCGGGTGGTGCTGCGGACACCGAACATCGACTACAACGGCCGGTTCTGCATGTCCTCCGCGGCGGCCGCGCACCGGCGGGCGTTCGGGATCGACCGCGGGCTGCCGTTCCCGCTGGAGGACATCCCCCGCACCGGCTGTGTGATCCTGGTCGGCGCCAACCCCGCCGAGACGATGCCGCCGGCGCTGCGCTTCTTCCGCGAGCTGCGCGAGAACGGCGGCACGCTGATCGTCGTCGATCCGCGCCGGACGCGCACGGCCGAGCAGGCCGACCTGCATCTCCAGCCGCTGCCGGGCAGCGACCTCGCCCTGGCCATGGGGCTGTTGCACCTGATCGTCGCCGACGGCCACCTGGACGAGGAGTTCATCGCCCGGCGCACGACGGGTTTCGGGGAGGCGCGCGCCGCCGCGATGGCGCACTGGCCGGAGCGGGTGGAGCTGCTGACGGGGGTGCCGGTGGCGCGGCTGCGCGCCGCCGCGGAGATGTTCGCCGGCGCGCCGGAGGGCATGGTGCTGACGGCGCGCGGCCCCGAGCAGCAGAGCAAGGGCACCGACACCGTCAGCGCCTGGATCAACCTCTGCCTGGCGACCGGGAAGGCCGGGCGGCCGCTCTCCGGCTACGGCTGTCTGACCGGCCAGGGCAACGGCCAGGGCGGCAGGGAGCACGGGCAGAAGGCCGACCAGCTGCCCGGCTACCGCTCGATAGAGGACCCGGTGGCCCGCACCCACGTCGCCTCGGTGTGGGGCGTGGACCCCGCGGAGCTGCCGGGCCCGGGCCGCTCGGCGTACGAGCTGCTGGACTGCATGGGCCAGGAGGGCGGTGTGCGGGCGCTGCTGCTGATGGGCTCCAATCCCGTGGTCTCCGCGCCCCGCGCGGCGCATGTGACGCGGCGGCTGGAGGCCCTGGACTTCCTGGCCGTCGGCGATCCGGTGCTCTCGGAGACCGCGCGGCTGGCGGACGTGGTGCTGCCCTCCACGCAGTGGGCGGAGGAGACGGGCACCCTCACCAGCCTCGAGGGCCGGGTGCTGCTGCGCCGCAAGGCCGTCGACGCTCCCCCGGGCGTACGCAGCGACCTGCGCGTCCTCCATGAGCTGGCCGACCGGCTGGGGGTGCCGAAGGGTTTCCCGCACGACCCCGAGGAGGTGTTCGAGGAGCTGCGGCAGGCGTCGGCGGGTGGTCCGGCCGACTACGCGGGCATCAGCTACGCCCGGATCGGCGCCGAGGACGGGGTGTTCTGGCCCTGCCCGGACGAGGCGCACCCGGGGACGCCGCGGCTCTTCCTGGACCGCTTCGCGACGCCGGACGGCAGGGCCCGGTTCGCCGCGGTGACGCACCGGCCCGCGGCCGAGGAACCGGACGCCGACTTCCCGCTGTTCCTGACGACCGGCCGGGTGGTGTCGCAGTACCAGAGCGGGGCGCAGACCCGGCGGGTGCCGGAGCTCAACCGGGCCGCGCCGGGCCCCTTCGTGGAGCTCCACCCCGTGCTCGCCCGGCGGCTGGGGGTCGCCGAGGGCGAGCTGCTGACGGTCAGCAGCAGGCGCGGGCAGGCCCTGGCACCGGCCCGGGTGACCGACACGATCCGGCCCGACACCGTCTTCATGCCGTTCCACTGGGGCGGCGCCGGCCGGGCCAACTCGCTCACCAATCCGGCGCTCGACCCGACGTCGGGAATGCCGGAGTTCAAGATCTGCGCGGTGCGCGTGGAACGGGCCGCGGGGGCGGACCGATGACGGGCCGGATCGCGGTGGTGGGCGCGGGCATGGCCGCCGCGAGGTTCGCCGAGCGCTTCCACGCGCTGGGCGGGCGGGGCGAGGTGACGCTCTACGGTGCCGAGCCGGGCGTCCCGTACAACCGGGTGCTGCTCGCCGACGTGCTCGCCGGGCGGTACGCGGCGGAGGCGGTCGGCCTGCCGTACGGGGAGGGGGTCGTGCGGGCGGGCGGCGCGGTGGCGGGGGTGGACGTCGGCGCGCGGACGCTGCGTCTGGCGGACGGCTCCGACGCCTCGTACGACGAGCTGGTCCTGGCGACGGGGGCGGAGCCGGTGCTGCCGCGGGTGCGTGGCCTGCGGGGCGCCGGTGGCGGGCTCCGGGACGGGGTGCACGCGTTCCGCACGCTCGCCGACTGCCGGCGGCTGGCCGGCGAAGCGGCGGGGGCCGAGCGGGCGGTGGTGGTCGGGGGCGGGGTGCTGGGGGTGGGTGTGGCGCGGGCGCTGGCCGCGCTCGGGCTGTCGGTGAGGATCGTGTACCGGGGGCCGCACCTGGTGGAGCGGCAGCTCGACGAACAGGCCGGGACGATGCTGCGCAGCGGGCTCGCGGATCTGGGCGTCGGGACACTGCGCGACGCCTGCGGCGCGCTTCTTCCCCACCCCGCCCCTTCCCGGGACCGGGGCTCCGCCCCGGACCCCGGTCCTCGATCGCCGGACGGGCCTGATCAAGCACGCCCCGGCCGCGTCACCGGTGTCGAGCTGGCGAGCGGCACCGTGCTGGACGCCGACCTCGTGGTCGTGGCCTGCGGCGTGCGGCCCCGCACCCGCCTCGCCCGCGCCGCCGGCCTGCCCGTGCGCACCGGCATCCTGGTCGACGACACCCTCGCCTGCGCCCCCGGCGTGTACGCCATCGGCGACTGCGCCGAACACCGCGGCGTCACCCACGGCCTGGCCGGTCCCGCCTGGGCGCAGGCCGACGTGCTCGCCGCCCGGCTCTCCGGTGCCGACCCGGACGCGGCCTACACCGGCTCGCGCCCGTACACCCGGCTGACGGCCGGCCCCCTGGAGTACGCGGCGTTCGGCGAGACCGCCGAAGGGGGCCCCGGGCTGGACGTCCTGCGGCTCACGGACGCCACCCGCGGCTCGTACAAGAAGCTCGTCGTGCGCGGCGACCGGCTCGTCGGCGGCATTCTCCTGGGCGACCTGGCCACGGTCGGCGCCCTGTCCCGGGCCTACCAGCGGGACGACCCGCTGCCCGCGGACCCCCTGCACCTGCTCACCACCCAAGGAGCGTCGTGATGACGATGAAGGATCTGGTTCTGGTCGGTCACGGCATGGTCGGCCAGCGGTTTCTGGAGGCCCTGTTCGAGCCGCCGGGCGCGGCCGGGCGGTGGCGGGTGACCGTCCTCGCCGAGGAGGCCCGGCCCGCGTACGACCGGGTGCGGCTGACCTCGTGGTTCTCCGGCACCTCCGCCGAGGAGCTGTCCCTGTGCTCCGAGGAGTTCCTCCGTACGCACGGCATCGAGCTGCTGCTGGGCGACCCGGCCGCCACGGTCGACCGCGCCGCGCGCACGGTCACCACCGCCGCCGGCCGGGAACTGCGCTACGACGTGCTGGTGCTGGCCACCGGTTCGTACCCCTTCGTACCGCCGGTGCCGGGGCACGAGGCGGGCGGCTGCCACGTCTACCGCACCATCGAGGACCTCGAGGGCATCCGGTCGGACGCGGCCGGGGCCCGGGTGGGCGCGGTGGTCGGCGGCGGGCTGCTCGGGCTGGAGGCAGCGGGCGCGCTGACGGCCATGGGGCTGGAGACCCATGTGGTGGAGTTCGCGCCGCGGCTGATGGCGCTGCAGGTGGACGACGGCGGCGGCGCCGTCCTGCGCCGCAAGATCGAGGACCTGGGCGTGGCGGTGCACACCGGCGCCGGCACCCAGCGGATCGAGACCGGCGAGGACGGCCGGGTCCGCGCCATGGCGCTCTCCGACGGCACCGAACTGGCCACGGACCTGGTGGTCTTCTCGGCCGGGGTGCGCCCGCGCGACGAGCTGGCGCGGCAGTGCGGGCTGCCGGTCGGCGAGCGCGGCGGGATCGTCGTCGACGAGCGCTGCCGCACCGAGGACCCGTACATCCGGGCCATCGGGGAGTGCGCGCTGGCCGCCGACGGCAAGGTGTACGGGCTCGTCGCGCCGGGTTACGCCATGGCCGAGGCGGTGGCGCTCGACCTGGCCGGCGGCGAGGGGTCGTTCACGGGGGCCGACACCTCCACCAAGCTCAAGCTGCTGGGTGTGGACGTGGCCAGCTTCGGTGACGCCCACGGCACCACCGAGGGTGCCCTGGACGTGCTGTACTCCAGCAGCCGGGAGGGCGTGTACAAGAAGCTGGTGATCGGCTCCGACGGCGCGCTGCTCGGCGGCGTGCTCGTGGGCGACACCGAGGCGTACGGGGTCCTGCGGCCGCTGGCGGTCAGCGGCGCCCGGCTGCCCGTACCCCCCGAACAGCTCGTCCTGCCCGCCTCGGCGGGGGCGCCGGCCGGTCCGGTGGCCCTGCCCGACGAGGCGGTGGTCTGCTCGTGTCACAACGTCGACAAGCGCACCGTCCGGGCGGCCGTGAGCGAGCGGGGCTGCGCGTCGGTCGCCGAGGTCAAGAAGTGCACGAAGGCGGGCACGGGTTGCGGAAGCTGCGTCAAACTGCTGGGCACCCTGGTGTCCGAGGAGCTGGCGGCCGGCGGCGCGGAGGTGTCCACGGGGCTGTGCGAGCACTTCACGCAGACCCGCGCCGAGCTGTACGAGATCGTCCGGGTCAAGGGCATCACCGGCTTCTCCCGGCTGGTCGACGAGCACGGCACCGGCGAGGGCTGCGACGTCTGCAAGCCGGTCGTCGCCTCGATCCTGGCGAGCCTGGGCCACGGCCACATCCTGGACGGCGAGCAGGCGGCGCTCCAGGACACCAACGACCACTTCCTCGCCAACCTCCAGCGCAACGGGTCCTACTCGGTCGTCCCCCGCGTCCCCGGCGGTGAGATCACCCCCGATGGCCTGATCACCATCGGTGAGATCGCCCGCGACTTCCACCTCTACACGAAGATCACCGGCGGGCAGCGGATCGACCTGTTCGGCGCCCGCGTGGACCAGCTGCCGCTGATCTGGAAGCGGCTCGTCGACGCGGGCTTCGAGTCCGGGCACGCCTACGGCAAGGCCCTGCGGACGGTGAAGTCGTGCGTCGGCGAGACCTGGTGCCGCTACGGCGTGCAGGACTCGGTGGCCCTCGCCATCGAACTGGAGCTGCGCTACCGCGGCCTGCGCGCCCCGCACAAGCTGAAGTCGGCGGTCTCCGGCTGCGCCCGCGAATGCGCCGAGGCGCAGAGCAAGGACTTCGGGGTGATCGCCACCTCGGCCGGCTGGAACCTCTACGTGGGCGGCAACGGCGGCATGACACCGCGCCACGCCGACCTCCTCGCCGCGGACCTGGACCGCGAGACCCTGATCCGCACCATCGACCGGTTCCTGATGTTCTACATCCGCACCGCCGACCGCCTGGAGCGCACCGCGCCCTGGCTGGAGCGCCTGGAGGGCGGCCTGGACCACCTGCGCGCGGTGGTCATGGACGACGCGCTGGGCATCTGCGCGGTTCTGGACGAGCTGATGGCCCGCCACATCGGGACGTACGAGGACGAGTGGTCCGCCACCCTGGCCGACCCGGAACGGCTGCGCCGCTTCGTGTCCTTCGCCAACGCCCCGGGGACCCCCGACCCGACCGTGCGCTTCGTCCCCGAGCGCGACCAGATCCGCCCGGCCCGTCCGCACGAGGACGGCCGGATCCTCACCCCGGCGGCGGCCGCACCCGCGCTGATCGCCGGAGCCGAACTGGAGGTGCGTGTCCGATGACGGTGGAGATCCACGACGGCAGTGCGTGGCGGGCCGTGTGCGACTGGTCGGCCCTGGTGCCCGGCCGCGGGGTGGCGGTACTGGTCGGCGACGAGCAGGTGGCCGTCTTCCGCGACCGGGAAGGCCAGGTGTACGCCGTCGGCAACCGCGACCCGTTCAGCGGCGCCTACGTCCTCTCGCGCGGCATCTTCGGCAGCCGGGACGGCACCCCGGTGGTCGCCTCGCCGATGTACAAGCAGGCGTTCGACCTGCGCACCGGCGCCTGTCTGGACGAGCCGACCGCGCCCGACGGCACTGACGCGGCGCTGAGGGTCTGGTCGGTGCGCGCCCACCCCGCGCCCCCGGCCGACGGCGCCGGGCGCACCGCCCGCGCCCGGCGGCACGACATCGACGACTGGCGCCCGGAGGACAGCGCCTTCTGGACGGAGTCGGGTGCCCGGATCGCCCGCCGCAATCTGGTCTTCTCCGTCCTGTCCGAGCACATCGGGTTCTCCGTGTGGAGCCTGTGGTCGGTGCTGGTGCTCTTCCTCGGTCCGGAGTACGGCATCGACCCCGCGGGGAAGTTCCTGCTCACCGCCCTGCCCACGGCGCTCGGCGCGGTGCTGCGCCTGCCGTACACCTTCGCGGTGGCGAGGTTCGGCGGCCGGAACTGGACGGTGTTCAGCGCCCTCCTGCTGCTGGTGCCCACCGTCCTGGCCGGCGTGGTACTCGAACCCGGCGTCTCGTACACCACCTTGCTGGTGGTCGCGTGCGTGGCCGGGGTCGGCGGCGGCAACTTCGCCTCGTCGATGGCGAACATCAACGCGTTCTTCCCGCAGCGCCTCAAGGGCTGGGCGCTGGGCGTCAACGCCGGTGGCGGCAACCTGGGCGTACCCGTCGTGCAGCTCCTCGGCCTGCTGGTCATGGCCGTCGCGGGCACCACCCACCCGAGGGTGCTGCCGCTGCTGTACATCCCCCTGATCGCCCTCGCGGCGCTGGGCGCGGCGCTGCGGATGGACAATCTCACGACGCTGCGCAACGACAAGCGGGCGATGCGCGACATCTGCCGCGAGCCGCACACCTGGATCATGTCGGTGCTCTACATCGGCACGTTCGGTTCCTTCATCGGCTTCGGCTTCGCCTTCGGGCAGGTCCTCCAGGTGCAGTTCCACGACGCGTTCGACACCCCGGTCAAGGCGGCCGGTCTCACCTTCATCGGCCCCCTGCTCGGCTCGCTGGTCCGGCCGGTGGGCGGGCTGCTGGCCGACCGGTGGGGCGGCGCGAGGGTGACCCTGGTGAACTACGCCGCCATGGCCGCCGGCGCGGCGCTCGTGCTGGCCGCGTCCCGGCAGGGATCGCTGCCGCTGTTCATCACGGGTTTCGTGGCCCTGTTCGTGTTCAGCGGCATCGGCAACGGCTCGACCTACCGGATGATCCCGGCGATCTTCCGCGCCCGGGCGCGGGCCTGGGTCGCCGCCGGGGCCGACCCGGAGGCGGCCGAACAGCGGTCCCGGCGCCGCGCCTCGGCGCTGATCGGGATCGCGGGGGCGGTGGGCGCGTTCGGCGGCGTGCTGGTCAATGTGGCCCTGCGCCAGTCGTTCCTCGCCTCGCACAACGGCGACGCGGCCTACCTCGCCTTCCTCGCCGTGTACGCGCTGTGCGCGGCGCTGACCTGGGCGGTCTACCTGCGGCCCGGCGCCGGGCGGTTGCAGGGGGTGTGATCCGCGGCGCCGAACGGGTCCCGGTGGTGTGGTCCGCCGCCGGGGCCTGCCGCGTGCGTCAGCGCCGGGGTGCGCCGTCGCCGGTGTCCTCCGTACCGACGGCGTCCTCGGTGTCCTCCCCGTCCTCCAGGTCCTCCGGCAGGACGAGCGTGGTGAGGGCGCCGCCGTCGGGGGCGTTGTCGAAGGTCAGCTCCGCGCCGATGGTGCGGGCCTGGCCGACGGCGATGGTCAGGCCGAGGCCGTGGCCCTTGGCACCGCCGGACGTGGGCGCGGTGCGGAAGCGCCGGGGACCGTGTTCGAGGAGATAGGCGGGGTAGCCGTCGCCGTGGTCCCGGACGGTGATCACCGGGCCGTCGACGGTGAGGACGACCGGCGGGCGGCCGTGGCGGTGCGCGTTGGCGAGGAGGTTGCTCAGCACCCGCTCCAGCCGGCGCCGGTCGGTGACCACGCACGCGTCCCGCACGACGCGCACCTCCGCCGCCGGCTCGCAGGCCCGTACGGCCCGCTCGGCGAGCCGCCCCAGCAGGTGCGCGTCGAGGTCGGGCCGCTCGGTGGCCGAGTCCAGCCGGGAGATCTCCAGAAGGTCCTCGGTGAGCCGCCGCAGCGCCTGCACCCGGTCCCGTACGAGCTCGGTGGGCCGGCCGGGCGGCAGCAGGTCGGCGGACGCCTGGAGGCCGGCGAGCGGTGTGCGCAGCTCGTGGGCGACGTCCGCGGTGAAGCGCTGCTCGCTCTGGAGCCGGGCCTGGAGGGTGCCCGCCATCGCGTCCAGCGCCTCGGCGACGGCGGCGACCTCGTCCTGCGCCTTGGACGGATCGGTGGTGCGCGGGTCGGCGACCCGGGCGTCGAGGTCGCCCGCGCTGATGCGGCGCGCCACGTCGGCGGTGCGGTGCAGCCGCCGGGTGACCCGGGAGACGGCGAACACGCCGACGAGCAGGGTGCCGCCGATGGCCAGGGCCGAGGAGCCGACGATGGCGCGGTCCAGGCCCTCGATGGTGCCGGCGCTCTGACGGTAGTCGAGCCGGGCGGCCAGGACCCCGCCGTCCGCGGGGCCGGCGGCCCACATGGTGGCGATGCCCCGGTCGTCGCCGAGCGCGGTGCCGCGCCGGCCGCTCAGCGCCATCCTCCTCAGCCCGTCCGGGAGTTCGGGCGGGTTCAGGTCGGCCTCGTGGCGCATGGGGTCGCCGGCCGCGTAGGCCCGGGCGGCGGAGTCGAGCCGCGTCAGGGCCTCGACGCGGGCCTGATGGACGGTCTGCCGGGTGACGATGACGTGCACCAGGATGCCGAGCACCGCGGCCACCACGCAGCACATCACGGCCAGGAAGAGCGTGAACTTCCCGTACAGCGAACCGACCCGGGAGATCCTGCGCAGCCGGGGCCGCAAGGGGCGGGTGCGGGCGGTCACCGGTGGCGCTCCGCCGGGTGCGACGAGCCGGCCGTGTCGGTGCGGCGGATCTCGTCGCTGCGGAGGTCCATGTAGCGCCGGTGCGCGTCCCAGGAGTAGACGGAGCGCACGGCGTAGTGCGGGGTCGTCGAGGGCTCCCAGACGATCAGGTCGCGGCCCGCCACCTCGATGGCGGAGGGCTGGACGACGGTCGCCATGACGCGGGTGAGCCGTCCGTCGACGACCGTGTAGCAGCGCAGCCCGACGAGGTGCTCCTCCATCTCGATGCCCATGATCAGTTCGTCGTGGCCGTCGCCGGTGAGGTCGCGGTAGACGGGGGCGCGGAGCGGGCAGCCGGGGCGTCCGCGGGTGCAGGAGGCGATCTTCGCGGCCGTCGGGTCGTCGAGCCCGTCGGCACCGGTGACGTCGTCGCGGTGGGCGGCGACCTCGGCCTTGATCACGGTGTACGGGTCCGCCGCGCGGACGTCGCCGGAGGGGATCGCCGCGATGCCCGGGACGCGGGTGGACGTGACGTCGTCGTGCTGCTCGCCGGTGGGCGTGGGGGCCGGGGGACGGTCGGGCCACAGCCGGGAGGGGGCGGCGGCGGGCGCGGTCCGGCCGGCGCCGACCGGCTCGCCCACGGTGCCGCACCCGGTCGCCGCCACCGCGAGGAGCGCGGCCGCCGCGAGCACGCGGGCAGGGCGGCGCGCGGACGTGGCGGTCCGGGGGTACGGGGCGGGTCGGGGCACTGCGGCGTTCCAATGTCGTGGGTCGTGCGGCGGCCCCTTCGGGGCGGCGTTCACGACGATGTTAAGCGAGTGCCCTCCGGGGACAGCCGGATCTTCGGCGGCGGGCCGTCTTTGCCGCCTGGCCGCCTGCGGCGGGGCTAGCCGTCTTTGCCGCCTGCGGCGGCGGGCGCCCTGCGGGCGCGTCCTCAATCGCCGGACGGGCTTGATTTGCGGCTGAGCTCAGCCGCCTTCAGCCTGTTGAAGGCACCCCCAGCGGTAGCTGGGGGAGCTTGAGGACACAGCACAGCAGCCTGTCCAGCGCTTGAGGACACAGCACAGCAGCCCGTCCGGCGCTTGAGGACACCACCGCGCAGCGGTGATGCGCGCGATACGGCCCGCAGCCGCTCGCTCACATGACCCGCCGGACACCGCCGCCTAGCGGCGCTTGCGCTTGGCGACGGTCGTCATGATCACCGGAAGGAGGAGTTCCAGCGCGCGGGAGACGGCGGCCGCGGGCAGGCCGGTCCGCCGGGCGACCTCCTGGGCCACGGGCCCGGCGATCCTGCTGAGGACGCCGGACATCAGCCCGCCGCCGGGTCCGCCGTCCGGGCCCCCACCCGCTCCGCCGCCCTCCGTGCCGGTGAGGGACGCGGGCAGGGCGTCGACGGTGGCCTCCACCGCCCTCGCCGCACCCTCCTTGTCGGTGCCGAGCTCACGGGCGAGCTCCTCGATACGGTCGTCGCCGAGTTCGTCGAGTACGTCCTTGCGCAGCGCTTCATCGCCCATGCTCACGACCCTACGCTCGCGGCCCGGTCCCGGTACGCGAAGCGATCGGTCCGTCACCCGGCGACGGCCGGCGCGGGCCGGGCCGACCGGCCACAAGATCCTTATGCGGGCGAGCCGCGGATTTCACCTCATTGGGCGGAAATACGACTTCCCGATCTATCCGGCCCGGCCGCGCGAACTAGCGTGATGGTCCATGTCACAGCCTTTCCAGCTCCCCCGCTTCTACATGCCGTATCCGGCCCGCCTGAACCCTCACCTGGAGAGCGCCCGCGAGCATTCCAAAGCGTGGGCACGCGACATGCGGATGATCGAGGGGTCGGGCATCTGGGACGAGGCGGCGTTCGACTCCCACGACTACGCGCTGCTGTGCGCCTACACCCATCCGGACGCCTCGGCGGCGGAGCTCGACCTGGTGACCGACTGGTACGTCTGGGTGTTCTTCTTCGACGACCACTTCCTCGACATCTTCAAGCGCACCCGCGACATGAAGGGCGGGAAGGCGTACCTCGACCGGCTGCCGGCGTTCATGCCGATCGACCCCGGGGAGAGTTCGCCGGAGCCGACCAATCAGGTCGAGGCCGGCCTGGCCGACCTGTGGGCCCGTACGGTCCCGGCGATGTCCGTGGACTGGCGGCACCGCTTCCGCGAGAGCACCCGGCACCTTCTGGAGGAGTCGCTCTGGGAGCTGGCCAACATCAACGAGGGCCGCGTCTCCAACCCCGTCGAGTACATCGAGATGCGCCGCAAGGTCGGCGGCGCGCCCTGGTCCGCGAACCTCGTGGAGCACGCGGCGGGCGCGGAGGTGCCCGCCGCGATCGCGGCGACCCGGCCGATGCGCGTCCTGAGGGACACCTTCTCCGACGGCGTGCACCTGCGCAACGACCTCTTCTCGTACGAGCGCGAGACCGGCGACGAGGGCGAGCTGGCCAACGCGGTCCTGGTCCTGGAGAAGTTCCTGGACATCGACACCCAGCAGGCCGCCGACGCCGTCAACGACCTGCTCACCGCGCGGCTCCAGCAGTTCGAGCACACCGCCCTCACCGAGGTCGGGCCGCTCCTGCTGGAGCACGGCCTGGACCTGGCGGCCGGCGCCGACGTCCTGGCCTACGTCAAGGGGCTCCAGGACTGGCAGTCCGGCGGCCACGAGTGGCACATGCGCTCCAGCCGGTACATGAACGACGCGGCCGGCGCCCCGGCGGCCGCCGGGCTCGCCGTGCCGGCCGTCCCGGCCGGGCCCTGCGGGCTGGGCACCTCGGCGGCGCGGCTGGTGCCCTCGCTGGTGGAGACGGCCCCCGCCCGGCTCCGCGCCCACGCGCACGTGCCGTTCGAGCCGGTCGGCCCGCTCCCCCACCCCGACTTCGGCATGCCCTACGAGACCCGGCTGAGCCCCCACCTCGACGCCGCGCGCCGGCACAACGTCGAGTGGAGCCACCGCGTGGGCATCCTGGAGACCGTCCCCGGCGTCCCCGGAGCCGGCATCTGGGACGAGGAGCGGCTCAAGGACATCGACCTCCCGCTGTGCGCCGCCGGGATCCATCCGGACGCGACCCCCGAGGGCCTCGACCTGACCTCGGACTGGCTCACCTGGGGCACGTACGCCGACGACTACTACCCGGTGGTCTTCGGGCGCACGCCGGACCTCGGTGCCGCCCGGGCCTACCACGAACGCCTGCTGGCCTGCATGCCGTTGGACCCCGCCCCGGCCCCGCCCGCCCTGACCGGGCTGGAACGCGGCCTGATCGATTTGTGGGCGCGCACGGCGGCCCCCATGGACAGGGACGACCGGCGCCGGTTCCGCGCCGGGGTCGAGGACATGCTGGAGAGCTGGCTGTGGGAGCTGGCGAACCAGAAGCAGAACCGCATCCCCGAGCCCGTCGACTACATCGAGATGCGGCGCAAGACCTTCGGCTCCGACCTCACCATGAGCCTGTCCCGGATCGGCCACGGCGACTCCGTGCCCCCGGAGATCTACGAGACGCGCCCGGTCAAGGCCATGGAGAGCGCCGCGCAGGACTACGCCTGCCTGATGAACGACATCTTCTCCTTCCAGAAGGAGATCCAGTTCGAGGGCGAGGTCCACAACGCCGTCCTGGTGGTGCGGAACTTCTTCGACTGCGGCACCGCCGAGGCGCTCGGCATCGTCGCCGACCTGATGACCTCACGGATGCGGGAGTTCCAGCACGTCGTCGCGGTCCAGCTGCCCGCGCTCTTCGAGGACTTCGGCCTGGACGAGACCGCGCGCGGCACCCTGCACGGCTATGCCGACGAGCTCAAGGACTGGATGTCCGGAATCCTCACCTGGCACGAGGGATGCCACCGCTACACCGAGGCCGACCTCCTGCGCCACAACTCCCCCAAGGCTCCGCCCCTGGGCGCACCGGGCGGTCTCGGCACGTCGGCCGCCCGACTCGCGGCCCTGTCGCGCTCCCCCGCCGTGGAGGCCCTCACGGTCGGCTGACCCCGGGCCGTCGTCGCCCGTGGCCGGAGCGCCGCGGGCGACGGCGCCGCGGACGTCCGCCGCTCAGGAGGGAGGTGCCGTGCCGAGGAGGGTGCGCGGGTCCGTGATCCGGTAGCCGCGGGCCCGGACAGCGTCGACGCGGGGCAGCGCCTCGGCGTCGAGGCCGGGGACGTCGCCGTCGGCGCCGACGTGCATCTGCACGATCTCCCCCGGCCTCAGGGCGTCGACGGCCCGGGCGACGGCCTTCTCGACGGACATGCTGCGCGCGGTGCCGAGGTAGCCGTTGGTGTCGGCGGTGAACTCGATGTCCGCGAACCCGAGGGCGTTGACGTCCGCGATCCCGCGCGGCGTGGTGGCGCTGAAGGGGAAGCGGAAGAACGGGAGCGGCACCGCCCCGGTCGCCGTCCGAATCGCCCGGTCCGCGCGCAGCACCTCCGCGGCCGCCTCCGCGCGGGTGAGACGGTCGAACAGCGGGTGGCTGTAGGAGTGGTTGCCGATCCCGTGCTCTGCCGCCATCGCCCGCGCCGCCCCGGGGTGACGCTCGGCGAACTCGCCGGTCAGGAAGAAGGTGGCGGGCACGTTCCGCCGGCGCAGGACGTCAAGGACCGTGTCGAGCCCGGTCTCGTCCCACGCCGCGTTGAACGTCAGCGCCACGACCGGCCGCGAGGTCGGCATGCGCCGCACCTCCGCACCGAAGAGCCGGGCCACGTAACTCGGGTCGGTGGCGCGGGTGGTGAGCGGGTGCCCGCTGTGCGCGGCGGGAGCCGGCGCCCCCAGGGCCACGACAGCGACAGCGGCCACCAGACCGGCCAGCCCTCTGAGCATGAGGATCCCTCCGGCGCCTTCCACCCGGCCGTCTCACCTCGCACGGCCCGGTGGAGAACGCTTCGCGGCGCCCCGAGGTCACGCCGCCGGCCGCGTGGCGGGGAAAGCCAAGGCGCCGGGTTGACCTTCAAGTCGGCTGAACGTCCAGACTGCGGGACATGAACGACACCGCACAGCTGCTGAACATCAGTGCCTTCGCGCGGCGCGTCGGCCTCGCGCCGTCCGCTCTGCGCTTCTATGACGACTGCCGGATCCTGCGGCCCGCTCGGGTCGACGGGGTCACGGGATACCGCTTCTACAGCCCGGAGCAGGAGGACCGGGCGCGGTTGCTGCGCAGTCTGCGGGAGACGGGGCTGCCGCTGGCCGAGATCGCCGTGGTGCTGGACGGGCCCGACGAGGTGGGGCGGGAGTTGCTGGAGCGGCATCTAGGGGCGGTGCTGGATCAGACGGAGGCGGCGCGGGCCGCGATCGCGGCGGTGCTGCGGGGATTCACGGGCGGGCGGCCCGCCGGGGACACCCGGGTGCGCGTCGGCGGGGTGGAGCTGGCCGGCGCCGTGCGGCAGGTGGTGCCGGCCGCGGCGGTCGACCCGGAGTATCCGGTGCTGGGTTGCGTGCTCGTCGAGGTCGACGACGGCGAGGTGCGGCTGGTGGCGACCGACCGCTACCGCCTGTCGGTGCGGGAGCTCAAGCCGCTCGGGATGACGGGGGCACCCGCGCGGGTGCTGGTGGAGGCGGCCGAGCTGGTGGAGCTCGGCCGGTGGGCGGCGCGGTCCGCCGAGGTCACGCTGGAGATGGGCCCGGACGGGTTCCGGGTGCGCGGCGCGGCGGGGGTGCGGGAACCGGCGACGTTCGACGGGGAGTTCCCCATGTACCGCGAGGTGCTCGCGGCGATGGCACCGCCCGAGCACCGGGTGATCGTCGGCCGGCCGGCGCTGCGGGACGCGGTCGAGGCTCTCGGGGAGACTCCGGCCGTCACGCTGGACTTCTCCGAGGACGGCGTGGCCGTCTCCGCCGTGGACTGCGACGAGGTGACGGCCCTGCCCGCGATCTGCCAGGACGAACTGCCCCCGCGGATCGGCTTCGACCCCGCCGTACTGGTGCCCGTACTGGAGACGAGCGTCGGCCCCGATGTGCTGCTGGAGATCGGGACGCCGGGCGGTCCGGTCCTGGCGCGCTCCGCGGACCAGGGTGGGTTCACGACGCTGGTGATGCCCGTCGCGCTGGAGTACGTGCGCTGACCGGCGGCGCCCGGTGATCAGCCGCCGCGCGGCGGCGTTCGCGCAGGGCGCGGACGCGGCCGCGGCTGGCGCAGGCGGGCGAGGGGCACCAGCGGCGGCGGCCGGTGGGGTTGGCGAAGACGCCCCGGCAGTCGTGTTCGGGGCAGACGGCGAGGGTGTGCCGCTCGGGGCCGGTCAGGTGGTCGACGGCCTGGCGGGCGATGCGGGCGAGGGCGTCGGCGGTCGTGGCCGGCGCGTCGCGCAGCAGCCGGTCGGCCGCGACGAGGCGTACGGGGTCGGGGGCGCCGTCGAGGAAGTGTACGAGCTCGGCGGCCGCGCCGGCCGGAGGGCGTTCCCCGCCCGCGACGGCCAGGGCGAGGGGACGCAGGGTCTCGCGCAGGGCCCGCGCCTGCCGGGCGTCGGCCTCCTCCGGGGGCCGGACGGGCGTCATCTCGCTGTGTTCCAGCCACTCCCCCAGCCGTTCGGGGGTGGCGATGCGTTCGACGGGCCGTTCGCCGAAGGTCCGGCCGCGGGTGGCGAGGAGGTTGAGCCAGGTGGCGCCGCAGTCGAGGCGGAAGGCCAGGCGTTCGTCGTCCGTCATACGAGCCAGCGTAACGCTTCATCCGTTACAGTGATCATCTTGTAACGGGTGAGCCGTTACGTCGTGAAGGTCGTCGGCGAGAGGGACACGGCAATGGAACTGCGGGAGGCGCGGCTCGACCGCGTGGCGGGCTACCGGCTGCTGGACGCGCTCCAGGGCGAACAGGCGAGCGAGGCGACGCTGGCCGGCCTGGAGCGCCTCGCGCCCGGGTTCCCCGACTGGATCGTGACCAGCCTCTTCGGCGGCACCTACCAGCGCGACGGGCTGTCCCCGCGCGACCGGCAGGTGGCCAACCTGGCCGCGCTGACCGCCCTCGGCGGCGTGGACCCACAGCTCGCCGGCCACGTCCGGACCGGGCTGCGGGTCGGCATGACGGAGCGGGAGATCATCGAGGTCTTCGTCCACCTGGCGCCGTACACCGGCCTGCCGAAGGCGCTGGCGGGGCTGCGCGTCGCGGCGGCGGCCCTCCGGGAAGGGGCCGAGGCGTGAGCGCCGTCCGCACCGTGCTCGGCGACATCCCCGCCGAGCAGCTGGGGGTCTGCGACGCGCACGACCATCTGTTCCTGCGCAGCCCGCTGCTGCCCGGCCAGGAGCTCGACGACGCGGCGGCCGCCGAGGCCGAACTGCGGGCGTTCCAGGAGCTCGGGGGCCGGGCGGTCGTGCAGTGGACCCCCCGGGGCATGGGCCGCCGGCGCGGCGAACTCGCCCGGCTCGCGCGGGAAACGGGCACGCATCTGGTGGCGGCGACGGGGCTGCACCAGGCGGTGCACTACACGCCCGCCCACCTGGAGCGCGCACGGGATCTGCTCGCGGGGCTGTTCGTCGCGGATCTGACCCTCGCGCCCGTCCGCGCGGGCCTGATCAAGGTCGCCGGCGGGTTCCACGGCGTCGACGCCCATGCCCGGCAGGCGATGGTGGCCGCCGCGACGGCCCATCACATGACCGGCGCGCCGATCGCCGTCCACCTCGAACTGGGCACGGGCGCACGGGAGGTGCTCGACCTGCTCTGCGGCACGCTGGACGTTCCGCCCGGCCGCGTCGTCCTAGGGCACCTGGGCCGGTCCCCCGACATACGGGCGCAGCTGGAGGCGGCCCGTTCCGGCGCGTTCCTCGCCTTCGACGGGCCCTCGCGCGCCCACCACGCCACCGACTGGCGGCTCGTGGACTCCCTCACCACCCTCGCGGAGGCCGGTCACACCGACCAGGTCCTGCTCGGCGGCGACACCACCACCGCGGCCGCCCGCGCGGCGACCGGCGGCGGTCCCGGAATGCCGTACCTGCTGCGCACGCTGCGGCCGGCGCTGGCGGCCGCGCTGGGCGAGGAGTTCGTCACGAGCGCCCTCGTCACCAACCCGGCCCGCGCGTTCGCCGCCGACTGGTGGCCGCGGTAGGCGGGGGGCCGCCGGGGCCCGTACGGGTGTTCGCTGTTTGCTGACGGGGCCGGCCCCAGGGGACGTCCGGCGGATCTTCGGCTGCGGGCCGTCCTTTGCCGCCTGCGGCGGCGGGCACCCTGCGGGCGCGTCCTCAATCGCCGGACGGGCTGGATTCGCCGGGCTCGGCCGATGTCAGCCCGTTGGGGGCACCCCCAGCGGTAGCTGGGGGTGCCAGAGGACACAACACAGCAGCCCGGCCGCGGTCAGCTCCTGGTGTCCACCACCGTCCGCAGCTTGCCGCTCGTCGGGGTGCGTTCCAGGGCGGCGCCGTCGACGGCCTCGACCGTGAGGTCGAGGAGCCGTTCCTCCACGGCCGTGCGCAGCTCGGGGTAACCGGCGAGGAACGCCTCGCGCGCCTCCTCGGCCGGCACGCCCGCCGCGCGCTCCATGCGGACCGTGAGCTGTTCGCGGGGGCCGCTGTTGGCCAGCAGGATCTGCGTCTCGCCGCTGTAGCGGAGGCTCTCCTCCGCGATGGCGACGAACCGGCGGTGGTTGAGGAAGTACGTCGCCACGCGCATCACGTCCCCGAGCCGGCCCAGCAGTTCGAAGCGCGGGGAGTGACTGCCGCAGGGGCAGCGGCCCGGCAGGGCCCGGCCGAGGTCGCCGATGACGTAGCGGCCGATGTCCTGTCCGCGCCGGGCGTGGGTGGTGAACACCAGCCGGCCCGTTTTCCCCGGCTCGACCGGGCGGTCGGAGTCGATGTCGAGGATCTCCAGGGTGTGCAGGTCGGCGTGGAGGTGGTGGACGCTGCCGCCGCTCTCGACGCACTGGTAACCGAGCGGGCCGAGGTCGGTGCTGCCGTACGTGATGGAGTGGACGACCTCGATGCCGAAGGTCTGCTCCAGGGTGCGGCGCTGCTCGGCGGTGAAGTGCTCGCCACCGTAGAAGATCTTGCGGATGCCGCCGTAGGAACGCAGCAGGTCCGCTTCCTCGTGCAGGAGCTGCCACAGGTAGGAGGGCATGCCGAAGAGGGTGTCGACCTCGTGGGCGACCAGCATCTCGGCGGTGGCCCGGTGGTCGGGGCCGGCGGCCATCGGCATCTGGACGCCGCCCAGGCGCTCCAGGATGGAGAAGAAGCTGATGAAGCTGCCGTACATGCCGCCGCAGTAGAAGAGGTTGGCGGTGCGGTCGCGCGCCGGGTCGTAGCCGGCGGCCAGCAGGCCGCGGGCGGCGGCGTGCATCTGGACGTCGTAGTCGTCGTAGCTGAACAGCGACAGGGCGGGCGCGCCGGTGCTGCCGCCGCTGCGGAAGTACAGCTCGGCGTCACGGCGGTCGACGTGCCGGTTGAGTTCCTGGACGTCGGCCTTGTCGCGCAGCGGCCCGGTGGGCGGCGGGAGGACGGCCGGGCGGGCCAGGTCGTCGAGGCAGGCGGTGGTGGCGAAGCGCTCGTCGGCCTGGACGGCGACGCGGCGGCTGTAGCGCTGGAGGGCGTAGACACCGTCGTGCGGCTCGCCGGAGTAGCCGGCGGTCATGGCACCGACGGGCGTGACCCGGGTGGCGCCGGCGGCCAGGACCGTGCCGGAGAGTTCCGCGATGTCGGTGCGGCCGCCCGCGACGGCGGCCGTCTGGAGGTAGCGGCGCATCGGACGCAGGGTGGGGATCAGCCGCTTGCGGGGCAGGGGTTTGACCCACACGCTG
Organism: Streptomyces sp. ISL-11; assembly: GCF_018614525.1. Classification (GTDB taxonomy): domain Bacteria; phylum Actinomycetota; class Actinomycetes; order Streptomycetales; family Streptomycetaceae; genus Streptomyces. Next base: position 3,709 of record NZ_JAGGOL010000115.1, on the reverse strand, counting down.
CGGTGCAGCGGGGAGGCGGTGAGGGCCGGCCGGGTGTCGGCGAGCACGCGCCAGGATCCGTCGGGCGCGCTCAGGACGCGGGTCAGGCCGAGGTGTTCCTCCAGGCGGGCGATCATCTCCGTGGTGGTGAGTTCGGCTTCCTCGGCGGGGTCCGGGGCCTCCGCCGGGGCCGCGGGCGGCACGGCGGCCAGGGCCGTGGCGAACCGCTCGGCGAAGGCGAAGACCTCGTCGGCGTCCTCGGTGTCGAGGTAGACGACCTGCGGGCTGGAGCACGCCTGCTGCTCGTAGCGGCAGACGTCCTCGGCGAGCGCGGTCAGCGTGCCCGCGTCGTGCCACGCGTCCTGGGTGAGGTAGGCGAAGGAGATCTTGTGGCCCCACTCCACCAGCCGGCAGCCGGGCGGCACATGGGCGGCGACGCCCTCGACGGCCGCCTCGCCGCCCCACACCGCGACGGCGTCGGCGGGGGCGCACATCAGCTTCAGCCACTCCTGGCGGGAGGAGGGGAAGCGCAGCACGACGACGCGCTCGGCGATGGCACCGGTGGGGTCCAGCGCGGCCAGTTCGGCGAGCAGGTGCTGGGCGAGGAGGGTGTCGGCGCTGCTGGTCTTGAGGACGTTGACGTTGCCGGCGAGGAGTCCCTCGACGACGCTGAGCGGGGCGACGGTGGCGGCGTTGCCGGGAGCGATGTGGGCGACGAGGCCGACCGGGGCCCACGCCTCGTAGACGGTCTCCCTGGCGTCGGGCCGGCTGAGCCGCTGCGGCGCGGTGCCGCCCAGCTCGCGGCGGAGCTTGCGGGTGAGCTCCTCGCGGCTGAGGAAGGCGGCCAGTTCGGTGAGGACGTCCGCGTCCTCACCGGCGGGCAGGTGGCCGGCCAGGCGCACGGTGGCCGGGTGCGCCGGGTCGCGCAGGGCGGTGGCGAGCGCGTCGCAGGCGGCGAGGAGGGTCTCGGTGGCGAGCGGCGCGGCGAGCGCGGCCTCGACGGCGGCGGGCAGCGTGGCCAGGCGGCGGGCGGCCTCCTCGTCGCCGATGAAGGCGCCCTGCCAGTAGTGGTGGTTCGTCGAGATCTCTGCCTCGGTCATGACATTCCCTTCATCAGTTCGGCGGCGGCCACGGCACAGTTGCGGTTGCGGCTGACGCCGGCCCGCCCGTGGATCGTGAACCACGGCGTGTCCAGCTCGCAGCCGCACTCCTCGCCCGGGTGGAGCGAGGCCAGGTCACCCATGACGACGCTCTGCGCCGGTACGGACGTGATGTACGGGGACACCAGGTGCAGGTAGCCGCGCTCGCCGTACGGGAGGGTCTCCAGGGTGCGGGTGGACCGGATGAAGACGCGGGACCAGACGGGCGCGTGGAGGTTGTGGTGCGCGCACTCGATGTAGGGGATGCAGTGCTCCACCGAGCCGAAGGTGTCGCGGATCCGCTCGGAGGGGATGCCGAGCTGTTCGGTGACGCGTGCGTACAGCTCGTGCTTGCCGATCTGCCGGTCGGTGTGGCCCTTCCAGCCGCCGCCGAGGATGATCAGCGAGCCTTCCGGGAGCCGCAGCGGCGGCAGGCCCATCGCGCTCATCCGCTCCAGGGTGAACCACAGGAAGGCGGGGAAGCCGAGGATGCGGACGGGTGCGTCGTCCTCGGCGAAGCGGCGCAGTGCGGCGACGCAGCCGAAGGGGTCGAACTCATGGCCGTTGCCGGTGTCGCGGAGCGCGTACTCGACCTGCCGCGCGGGGGCGAAGTCGCACAGATAGTTGTCGGTGAAGGAGGTGCCCAGCTTCAGGTCCCGGGCGGGCTCGTAGCTGTAGAGGAGGTAGTTGACCTCCTGGTCCGGGGTGATCCAGCCGTTGCGGTCGAAGATGCGGGCGACCATGCGCTGCGCGGAGCGGATCGTCCAGCGGTCGAAGAACATCTGCGACTTCTGGCCGGTGGTGCCGGAGGAGGTCAGGTGCAGGTCGACGTCGTCCATGGGGATGGACAGCACTTCGTGGCGCTTGAAGAAGTTCGCGTGGATCAGGGGCGCGTCGTACGGCGTGTCCGGGCGCTCGCTGTCGTACAGCCCCCGGAAGAAGGGGGACCGCTCGCCGTGCCAGGCGTTGATCTCCGCCATGGCGGCGGTGAACAACTCCTCCTCGGCGGGGCCGGAGGTGTAGGGGTCGGTCAGGTCGCAGAGCCGCTGCACGCCGGCGAGGGCGGTCGCGTCGGGGACGTCGACGGGGGCGAGATGGGGGTTCAAGGGGGTCATGAGGCAACCTCACGTGAGGGCAGATACGTCGACGCCCAGGCCGACACATAGGAATCGAGGAAGGGCTGGAGGGGCGCGTCGACGACCACGCCGCGGAAGTCGATGTGTTCGGTGGTCCGGGACATCACCACGTAGTCGTGGAAGCCGTCGCCGTCCCGGCGCATCGCCGGGTAGAGGGCACCGGCGATGAAGCCCTGCGCGGCGAAGGCGGAGAGCGCGCCGTGGTGGTCCAGGGGCACCAGGGCCTCGACGTAGCCCGCACCGGCGCGGGTGAGCGTCCGGGTGACCGGCTCCAGCCAGCCGGCGGCGGCCGCCGGGTCGGGGTGGGCCGTGACCAGGGCGCAGTACCCGCCGGTGCGGTTGAGGTAGGCGTACACCTCGAACCCGCCGTCGTCGGGGGTCAGCAGGATGTTGGGGGTGTGCAGCGGGTAGAACCAGCGGTCGGCGTCCGGGAAGCGCTCCTGGAAGCGGCGGCGGACGAACGCGGGCGCCTCCACCATCTCCAGCCGTGCCACCGGGGGCGGGGCCGGCGCCGGTACGGGCTCGGTGGCCACCGTGTCCGCGTAGCTGATGCCCAGGCTGCCCTCGACGGTCCGCAGGAGCGGGGCCAGGCTCGCGGGCACCTCGGTGACGGGGACGCGCCGGTCCAGGACCCCGGGCGAGTAACGCGCGTAGAGCGCGAGGCTCTCGCGGCTGCTCACGTCGACGGCGTTGGGCAGGATGCCCACGGGTCGGAAGCCGTTGCGGGCCACGACGCGCTGGGGTCCGGCGCTGACCGTACGCACGGTGGCGTAGACCGAGTCGACGCGCCCGGCGTCGAGGGTCCCCGCGCACAGGGCCCGCGTCAGCTGCCCGGCCAGTCCGGAGCCGCGCCGGTCCGGGTGGACCGCGAGCCCTTCGAGCCGGCCGATGCGGCTGCCGGGCTCGCTGTGCACGGCCGCCGAGCCGGCGAGGCCCTCCGTGGCGGGGCACCGGGCGACGAGCCAGAGGGTGTCCGGATCCTGGATGAGGCGGGCCATCTCGGCCGGGTCGGTGCCCAGCGAGGTGGGGTAGTGCGGCCCGTAGACGGCGTAGTAGAGCTGCCGCAGGTCGGCGATGTCGGCGCTGGTGGCACGCTCGATGACGACACTCATCGCCCGCCTCCCGCGACGTCGGTGAGGAGGGCGGCGCCGGACTCCGGGGCGGGTGCGCCGTCCGGCGCGGACGCAGCACCGGATACGGGCGCGGGCCGGGACGCCGGTGTGTCGGAGGTCGCTGCACCGCACGTGGGACCGGCGCCGGAACCGGCATCGGGCTCCGCCCCGGACGCGCGCGCGGCGTCGGACGCGACGGCGGTGCCGGGCATCGGGGCGGCACCGGACGCGGGCAAGGAACCGGGCCCGGCCGGGGACGCGGCCGCGCCCTCTGCGCCGGCCACGAGAGCGGCGTCGGACACCGGCCCGGCACCCGGCGCGGACGCGCCCTCACGCGTGTCAC
>NZ_JAGGOL010000114.1 GCF_018614525.1 Streptomyces sp. ISL-11 | reverse complement strand
AGCGCCGCATCTCCCGCACCGGGCTCGTGGCGCTGCAGGCCGCGGAGGGCCTGGCGCTGTTCGATGCCGCGAACCGCGCCGGCCTGCCCGTGGTCGTACCGGCCCGCCTGGAAGCGACGGCACTGCGCGAGCAGGCACGGTCCGGCGCCCTGCCGGCACTGTTCCACGGCCTCGTCCGTACGCCCGTGCGCCGAACGGCGCCGGCCGGTGCGCAGACAGGACGCGCGGAGTCCTCGCTCGCGCAACGGCTCGGCGGCCTCTCGAAGGCCGCGCAATACGAGGCCATGCGGGAACTCGTCCGTGAGCAGGTGGCGGCGGTCCTGGGCCACGAGTCGGCGGGCTCCGTGGCGGTGGACCGCCAGTTCCGGGAGCTCGGCTTCGACTCCCTGACCGCCGTCGAGCTCCGCAACGGGCTGAACACGGCCTCCGGCCTCCGCCTCCCGGCGACGCTCGTCTTCGACCACCCGACCCCCGAGGTGCTGGCGCAGTACCTGCTGGAGGAACTGGTCGGTTCTTCCCCGGACGCGGCGGACGCCGCCCCGGTGCCGGCGGCGGCCACCGACGAGCCGATCGCGATCGTGGGCATGAGCTGCCGGTTCCCCGGTGGCATCCAGAGCCCGGACGAACTGTGGCGGCTGGTCGCGGAGGGCGGCGACGCCATCGGCGGATTCCCCGCCGACCGCGGCTGGGACCTGGAAGCCCTCTACCACCCGGACCCGGACCACACCGGCACCAGCTATACGCGGGAGGGCGGCTTCCTCTACGAGGCCGGCGACTTCGACCCCGCCTTCTTCGGAATCTCGCCGCGCGAGGCCCTGGCGATGGACCCGCAGCAGAGGCTGCTGCTGGAGACGTCGTGGGAGGCGTTCGAGCGGGCAGGCATCGACCCGGTGACGGTGCGCGGTTCGCGGACGGGCGTGTTCGCGGGTGTGATGTACCACGACTACGGTTCGCGGATCGCCGCCGTACCGGACGGCCTTGAGGGCCACATGGGTATGGGCAGCTCCGGAAGCGTCGCCTCGGGTCGGGTCGCCTACACCTTCGGTCTGGAGGGCCCGGCGGTCACCGTCGACACGGCGTGCTCGTCGTCGCTGGTGGCTCTGCACCTCGCGGCGCAGGCGCTGCGACAGGGCGAGTGCTCGCTCGCCCTGGTCGGCGGCGTGACGGTCATGTCGACGCCCAGCACGTTCGTGGAGTTCAGCCGCCAGCGCGGCCTCTCGGCCGACGGCCGCTGCAAGGCGTTCGCCTCGTCCGCCGACGGCACCGGATGGGCGGAAGGCGCGGGCATGCTGCTCGTGGAGCGTCTCTCGGACGCGCGGCGCAACGGGCATCAGGTACTGGCGGTCGTCCGCGGCAGCGCCGTCAACCAGGACGGCGCCTCCAACGGCCTGACGGCCCCGAACGGCCCGGCACAGCAGAAGGTCATCCGGCAGGCGCTGGCGAGCGCCGGCCTCACCCCGGCCGACATCGACACGGTCGAGGCGCACGGCACGGGCACCACCCTGGGTGACCCGATCGAGGCCCAGGCGCTGCTCGCCACGTACGGGCGGGAACGGGACGGCGACCGGCCGCTGTGGCTGGGCTCGGTGAAGTCCAACATCGGCCACACGCAGGCCGCCGCCGGTGTCGCGGGCGTCATCAAGATGGTCATGGCCATGCGCCACGGAGTGCTCCCGAAGACCCTGCACGTGGACGAGCCCACGGCCCACGTCGACTGGTCGGCAGGCGCCGTGCGACTGGTGACGGAGCCCGTGGAGTGGTCGGACAACGGCCGGCCGCGCCGGGCGGGTGTGTCATCGTTCGGCGTCAGCGGTACCAACGCCCACGTCGTCATCGAGCAGGGCCCGCAGGAGGAGTACGAACCTTCTCCGGCCACGGACGGAGGGACCACCCCGTGGGTGCTCTCCGCGAAGGACCCGGCGGCACTGCGGGAGCAGGCCGCACGGCTGAGCTCGTACGTCGAGCAGCGCCCGGACCTGTGCCTGGCGGACATCGGTCTGTCCTTGGCGACCTCGCGGGCGGCGCTGGAGCACCGTGCGGTCGTGGTCGGTTCGGACCTCGACGAACTGACGGCCGGGCTGCGGGCGGTTGCCGAGGGTTCTTCTTCGGCCCAGGTGGTCGAGGGCGAGGCGGGGCGCGAGGGCAAGCTCGCGGTGTTGTTCTCGGGTCAGGGGAGTCAGCGGTTGGGGATGGGGCGTGAGCTGTATGACGCCTTCCCTGCCTTCGCGGAAGCCTTTGACAGGGTGTGCCGGGAGTTGGACCGGCAACTCGGCGAGTCCGTACGGGATGTGGTCTTCGGTGAGGATGCCGAGCTGCTGAATGAGACGGGCTTTACGCAGCCTGCCCTCTTCGCGATTGAGGTCGCTCTGTTCCGGTTGGTGGAGTCGTGGGGTGTGCGGGCGGATGTGCTGGCCGGTCATTCGATCGGTGAGCTGGCTGCGGCGCATGTGGCGGGGGTGCTGTCACTTGTGGATGCTGCGGCTCTCGTGGCGGCTCGTGGCCGGTTGATGCAGGCGCTGCCTTCCGGCGGCGTGATGGTGGCCGTCCAGGCGAGCGAGGACGAGGTCCTGCCGCTGCTGGCGGGCCATGAGTCCGAGGCGGGCATCGCGGCGGTCAACGGGCCGACGTCGGTGGTCCTGTCCGGCGCTGAGGACGCGGTCATGGCTGTCGTCGGCCGCCTGGAGGGTCGTAAGACCAAGCGCCTCACGGTCTCCCACGCCTTCCACTCCCCGTTGATGGAGCCGATGCTGGCGGAGTTCCGTACGGTCGCGGAGGGGCTGAGCTTCTCCGCCCCGGTGATCCCGATCGTCTCCACCCTCACCGGTGAGCTGGTGGCGGCGGATGAACTCTGCGACCCGGAGTACTGGGTCCGCCACGTCCGTCAGGCGGTCCGTTTCGCCGACGCGGTCACCACGCTGGCTGCGGAAGGCGCCCGTACCTTCCTGGAGATCGGCCCCGGCGGCGTCCTGACGGCCATGGCCCAGGACTCCCTGGACGAGACCGCCACCGCGATCCCGTCCCTGCGCACCGACCGCCCCGAGGACATCGCCCTCACCACGGCCCTCGCCCACCTCCACGTCAACGGCACCCCCATCGCCTGGCCCGCGTTCTTCGCCGGCCGTGCCGGTGACCGCCCCGTGGACCTCCCCACCTACGCCTTCCAGCGCCGCCGCTACTGGCTGGAGTCCGGTACCGCGGCCGGTGACCCGGCCTCGGTCGGGCTCACGGCGGCGGGGCACCCGCTCCTCGGTGCCGCCGTCGCGCTGGCCGATGGCGAAGGCGCCCTGCTGACCGGACGGTTGTCGCTGTCCGCCCAGCCCTGGCTGGCGGATCACACGGTGCTGGGGACGGTCCTCCTGCCCGGTACCGCCCTCGTGGACCTCGCGGTGCGGGCCGCCGACGAGGTGGGCTGCGGGCACCTCGACGAGCTGACCCTGGGCGCGCCGCTCGTCCTGCCGGCACAGGGTGCGGTCAGGTTGCAGGTCGTCGTGGGCGGCCCCGACGCGGCGGGCCGGCGCCCGGTGACGATCTACTCGCGCCCGGAGGCCGCCGACGCGGCCGACGCCTGGACCTCCCACGCGACCGGCACGGTCGCACCCGCCCTCGTCGCCGACGAGGACGCGTTCGACCTCGCGCAGTGGCCGGTCCCCGGCGCCTCCGCGGTGGATCTCGACGGCGCGTACGAGCGCCTGGCCGAACTCGGCCTCGGCTACGGGCCCGTGTTCCAGGGCCTCAAGGGGCTGTGGCGCCGCGGCGACGAGGTGTTCGCCGAGGTCACCCTGCCCGAGGGCACGGAGGCCGCAGGCTTCGCCGTGCACCCGGCGCTGCTGGACTCCGCGCTGCACGCGATCGGCCTCGGCGGACTGCTGCCGGACACCGGTCGGGCGCGCATCCCGTTCTCCTGGAGCGGTGTGGCCGTGCACGCCACCGGCGCCACCACGCTGCGGGTCCGGCTGACGGCCGCCGCGTCCGGCCAGGACGCCGTGGCACTGAGCCTCGCGGACGGTACGGGCCGGCCGGTCGCCTCGGTCGACTCGCTCGCCCTGCGCCCGGTCTCGGCCGACCAGCTCGCACAGGCACGGCCCAGCGGCGCGGACTCCCTGTACCGCGTCGACTGGACCCCCCTACTCACTCCGGAGGTTCCGATGAGCGGATCGTGGGTCGTGGTCGGTGACGACGACGGGCTGCGCGCGGCCGTCGAGGAAGCGGGCATGAGCGTCGCGTTCCACCCGGACCTGGCGAGCGTGCCGCACGCCGGTGGCGACGGGACGGGCGGCGCGCCCGCTCCCACCGTCGTCCTGGCGACCGTGGGCATCCACGCCGACAGCGACCGTCCCGCACACCACGCGCGGACCACCGCGCACCGCACGCTGGGCCTGCTCCAGGAGTGGCTCGCCGACGAGGACCGGGCGGACGCCAGGCTCGTCGTGCTGACCAGCAACGCCGTGGCCACGAAGGAGGGCGACAAGGAGGTCGACCCGGCCCAGGCGGCCATCCGCGGCCTGGTGCGCTCGGCGCAGACGGAGAACCCCGACCGGTTCGTCCTGGTCGACCTCGACCGCGACCCCGCGTCCGTACGGGCCCTTCCGGCGCTGCTCGACGCGGGGGAGGAGCAGTTCGCGGTACGCAACGGCGAGGTGCTGGTGCCCCGGCTGGCGCGGGCGGTGCCGGCGGCGGCCGAGGGCGTGGCCTTCACCGCCGAGGGCACGGTCCTGGTGACCGGCGCGTCCGGCACCCTGGGCCGGCTGGTGGCCCGCCACCTGGTGACCGAGCACGGCGTCCGGCAGCTGCTGCTGGTCAGCCGGCGCGGGGCCGCGGCCGAGGGCATGGCCGAGCTGGAGGCGGAACTGAGCGCGCACGGCGCCCGGGTCACCGTGGCGGCCTGCGACGTCGCCGACCGCGGCGCGCTGGCCGAGGTCCTGGCGGCTATACCGGACCAGTACCCGCTGACGGGTGTCGTGCACGCGGCGGGAGTCACGGACGACGGCATCGTCTCCGCGCTGACACCCGAGCGCATCGACCGGGTCTTCCGGCCGAAGGTGGACGCGGCGCTGCACCTGGACGAGCTGACGCGGGACATGGAGCTCTCGGCGTTCGTGCTGTTCTCCTCGGCGGCCGGCGTGTTCGGCAGCGCCGGGCAGGGCAACTACGCGGCCGCCAACGCGTTCCTCGACGCGCTGGCCCAGCAGCGGCGGGCGGCCGGGCTGCCGGCGGTGTCGCTGGCCTGGGGCCTGTGGGCCGAGAGCAGCGGCATCACCGGCGAGCTGAACGACGCCGACCGGGGCAGGATGGCCCGCAGCGGAGTCCTTCCGCTCTCCACCGAGGAGGGCCTGGCCCTCTTCGACACGGCCTCCGCGGCCGCCCCGGCCGGCGGGACGACAGTGGTGCCCGTACGACTGGACGAGGCCGGGCTGCGCGTCCGGGCCGCGGCGGGCTCCCTGCCCGCGCTGCTGCGAGGACTGGTGCGCGTACCCGCACGCCGGACAGCCGCGGCGAACGCGACGGTCACCGAGGCGCCTCCGCTCGCGTCGCGACTGGCCGGGCTCACCGAGGCCGAGCAGAACAAGCTGCTCCTGGACCTGGTCTGCGTCCACGTCGCCGCCGTGCTCGACCTGCCCTCGCCGAACGCCGTACGGCCCGGCCAGGCGTTCCGGGACCTCGGGTTCGACTCGCTGACGGCGGTGGAACTGCGCAACCGGCTGGCCTCCGCCACCGGCCTGCGCCTTCCCCCGTCCCTGATCTTCGACTACCCGACGCCCGATGACCTCGTGGCGTACCTGCGGGCCGAGACGGCTCCCGCCGGTGGCCCGGGCCGCGACGATCAGGACCAGGGCGTCACGGCGCTGCTCGCCGAACTCGACCGGATCGAGGCGGCGCTGAACCACGCGGCCCACGACGGCGACGGCCGTACCGCCATCGCGACGCGGCTCCAGTCCCTGGCGGCCCAGTGGGCGACGGACGCGGCCGCCTCGGACCCCGCCTCGGGGCAACAGGGCGCCAATGTCGACGACCTCCGGTCCGCGACCGACGACGAAATGTTCGACTTCATCGGCAAGGAATTCGGGATCTCCTGACCCTGCCCCTCCCCGTCATGTGTTTCCCGACCTTCCGCTCCATGGGCTTTCTGCAAGAGGTGACCTTCCGGTGAACGACCCTCAGGTGAACAACGAGGAAAAGCTGCGCTATTTCCTCAGGCGAGTGACAGCGGACCTGCACGAGGCCCGCGAGCGGCTGCAGGAGATCGACGAGGCTCAGCGCGAGCCGATCGCCATCACCGCGATGAGCTGCCGCTTCCCCGGCGGAGTCGCCTCGCCGGAAGACCTGTGGCAATTGCTCGTGGACGGCGGGGACGCCATATCCGGGTTCCCCACCGACCGCGGCTGGGACCTGGACGCGCTCTACGACCCCGACCCGGACACCCGGGGCACCAGCCATGTGCGGTCGGGCGGATTCCTCGAGGACATCGACCTGTTCGACGCCGGACTCTTCGAGATATCCCCGCGCGAAGCCCTCACCATGGACCCCCAGCAGCGCATCCTGCTGGAATCGTGCTGGGAGGTCTTCGAACGCGCCGGAATCGACCCGACCGCCCTCAAGGGAAGCCGCACCGGCGTCTTCGCCGGCGTGATGTACCACGACCACACGTCCGTACTCCAGCAGGCGGTCGAGGACGTCGAGGGCTACATCGGCACGGGCAGCGCGGCCAGCGTCGTCTCCGGCCGCGTCGCCTACACCTTCGGACTCGAAGGCCCGGCCGTCACCGTCGACACCGCGTGCTCGTCGTCGCTGGTGGCACTCCACCTCGCCGTACAGGCCCTCCGCCAGGGCGAATGCGACATGGCACTGGCCGGCGGCGTCACGGCCATGCTCACGCCCACTTCCTTCGTCGACTTCAGCCGCCAGCGCGGCCTGGCGGCCGACGGCCGCTGCAAGCCCTTCGCGGCGGCGGCCGACGGCACCGGCTGGGCCGAGGGCGTCGGCATGCTCCTCGTGGAGCGCCTCTCCGACGCGCGGCGCAACGGCCACCCCGTGCTGGCCGTCATCCGAGGCTCGGCCGTCAACCAGGACGGCGCCTCCAACGGCCTGACCGCCCCCAACGGCCCCTCGCAGCAGCGCGTCATCCGCCAGGCCCTCACCAACGCCGGCCTGTCCCCGGCGGACGTGGACGCCGTGGAGGCGCACGGCACCGGCACGACCCTGGGCGACCCGATCGAGGTCCAGGCCCTGCTCGCCACGTACGGGCGGGAACGGGACGCCGACCGGCCGCTCTGGCTGGGATCGCTCAAATCCAACGTCGGCCACACCCAGGCGGCGGCCGGCGTCGGCGGCATCATCAAAATGGTGCAGGCCATGCGGCACGGCGTCCTCCCCAGGACCCTGCACGTGGACGAGCCGACACCGCACGTCGACTGGTCGGCGGGCGCGGTACGCCTGCTCACCGACCCCGTCGCATGGGCGGGGGAGGGGCGCCCCCGGCGCGCCGGCGTGTCCTCCTTCGGCTTCAGCGGCACCAACGCCCACACCATCATCGAAGAGGCCCCCGAACCCGAACCCGTGGCGGGTGAGCCCGCCGAAGCCCGGCGCACCCCGGCCGTCCGCTCACTGCCGGCCCCCGTCGTCCTCTCCGCGAAGACGCCGCAGGCCCTGCGCGCCCAGGCCGGCCGCCTGCTGCGCCACACCGGTTCACAGCCCGGCACCGTGCCACTGGCCGCCCTCGGCCTCGCCACGGCGACGACACGCGCCGCACTCGACCACCGTGCCGCGGTCATCGCCACGGACCACGACGACCTGCGCGAGGCCCTCGACGCGCTGTCACGCGGCGAGGGCGCGGCAGGGCTGGTCACCGGTGTGGCCGCCGCGCGACAGACCGTCGCCCTGCTGTTCTCGGGTCAGGGGAGTCAGCGGTCGGGGATGGGGCGCGAGTTGTACGCGTCGTTCCCGGTGTTCGCGGAGGCTTTCGACGCGGTGTGCGGGGAGCTGGACGGGCGGCTGGAGCGTCCGTTGCGGGATGTGGTGTTCGGCGAGGACGCCGAGCCGCTGAACGAGACGGGCTTCGCGCAGCCCGCCCTCTTCGCGATCGAGGTCGCTCTCTTCCGTCTGGTGGAGTCGTGGGGTGTGCGGGCGGACTATCTGGCCGGTCATTCGATCGGTGAGCTGGCTGCCGCGCATGTGGCCGGGGTTCTGTCCCTGACGGACGCCGCGGCTCTCGTGGCGGCTCGTGGCCGGCTGATGCAGGCGCTGCCGCGCGGTGGTGTGATGGTGGCGGTGCAGGCCACGGAGGAGGAGGTCCTTCCGTTGCTGGCCGGCCACGAGTCCGAGGCAGGGATCGCGGCCGTCAACGGGCCGACGTCGGTGGTCCTGTCCGGCGCCGAGGACGCGGTCATGGCGGTGGTCGGGCGCCTGGAGGGTCGTAAGACCAAGCGCCTGTCGGTCTCCCACGCCTTCCACTCCCCGCTGATGGAACCGATGCTGGCGGAGTTCCGTGAGATCGCGGCCGGGCTGACCTACTCGGCCCCCACGCTGCCCATCGTCTCCACCCTCACGGGCCGGCTCGTAGCGGCTGACGAGCTGTGCGACCCCGAATACTGGGTGCGCCACGTCCGCCGGGCCGTCCGCTTCGCCGACGCGGTCACGACGCTCTCAGCCGAAGGCGTGACCACCTTCCTGGAGGTCGGCCCCGGTGGCGTCCTGACCGCCATGGCCCAGGACTCCCTGGACGAGACCGCCGCCACCGCCGTCCCGTCCCTGCGTACGGGCCGCCCCGAAGCGGAGGCTGTCACCACGGCCCTCGCCCACCTGTACGTACACGGCGTCGGCCTCGACTGGGAGGCGGTGTTCGCCGGCCGCGACACCGACCCCGTGGACCTCCCCACCTACGCGTTCCAACGCGAGCGGTACTGGCTCGAGACCCGCCCCGCCACCGGTGACCTCACCGGCGCGGGCCTGGGGTCAGCCGACCACCCGCTGCTGGGCGCCGCGGTGGGTCTGGCCGACGGTGAGGGGCTGCTGCTGACGGGACGGCTGTCCCTGGCGACCCACCCCTGGCTGGCCGACCACGTCGTCATGGGCACAGTGCTGCTCCCGGGCACCGCGCTGGTCGAACTGGCCGTACGGGCCGGCGACCAGGTCGGCTGCGACCGGGTCGACGAACTCACCCTCGCCGCTCCGCTGTTCCTGCCCGCCCAAGGCGGCATCCAGCTCCAAGTCATCGTCGACGGGGCCTCGGAAGAGGACCGGCGAGCCGTGCGCGTGTACGCGCGGCCCGACGACGCCTCCGCCACCGAACCGTGGACCTGCCACGCCACGGGCACGCTCACGGTCGGCCACCGTGAAGAGTTCGACCTCACCGAGTGGCCCCCGGCCGGGGCTACCCCGGTCGACTCTTCCGCCCTGTACGACCGCATGGCCGACCTCGGCCTGGAGTACGGGCCCGTCTTCAGGGGCGTACGGGCGGGTTGGCGCCGCGGCGACGAGGTGTTCGCCGACATCGCGCTGCCGGAAGGCGTGCACACCACGGGCTTCGGAGTGCACCCGGCCCTGCTGGACGCCGCCCTGCACGCCGTCGGCATGGGCGACTTCGTCGAGGACACCGGCCAGGGGCGGATCCCGTTCTCCTGGAGCGGCGTGAGCCTGTACGCGACGGGTGCCACGGCACTGCGCGTACGCCTGGCACCGGCCGGCCAGGACTCGGTGTCGCTGCGCGTCGCGGACGGCGCGGGCCGGCAGGTGCTCTCCGTGGACCAGCTGATGCTGCGACCGGTGACGGCCGACCAGCTGGCGGGGGAGAAGCGACCGCTGTACCGGGTGGAGTGGGTGCGGCGCGGTCTCTCGGGTGCTGAGGGAGAGGTCCAGGTCCAGGAGAGTCTTCCTGTTTCCGAGGCCGATGTCCCTGACGTTGTCGCGGTGTCGCTTGCGCCGAGTGATGGTGGCGGTGATGTGCGGGCTG
>NZ_JAGGOL010000113.1 GCF_018614525.1 Streptomyces sp. ISL-11 | reverse complement strand
CTTGGCGGGGGCGGCGGCCTTCGCCGGGGCCTCGGCCTGCACGGCCTGCACGGCGGCGGGTGCGGAGCTGTTACGCGTACGGCGGCGACGGCGCGGCTTGGCCGGCGTCTCCGGAGCGCCCTCGGCCACCGGCCGGGACACGGTCGCGGTCGGCTCGGCCGGAGCGACCGGCGCCTCGGCCTGGGCGCCGCCACCACGGGTGCGGCGACGCTGACGCGGGGTGCGGGTGCGCTCGGGGCGCTCCTCCTCGACCGGCGCGGCCTTCGGGCCACGGCCGCGGCCACGGCCGCCCGTCTCGCCCAGGTCCTCGATCTCCTCCGCGGCGAGCCCGGCGCGGGTGCGCTCGGTGCGCGGCAGGATGCCCTTGGTGCCGGCGGGGATGTTCAGCAGCTCGTACAGGTGCGCGGAGGTGGAGTACGTCTCCTCCGGCTCGTCGAACGGCAGGTCCAGCGCCTTGTTGATCAGCTTCCAGCGCGGGATGTCGTCCCAGTCGACGAGCGTGATGGCCGTACCCGACTTGCCCGCGCGGCCGGTGCGGCCGATGCGGTGCAGGTAGGTCTTCTCGTCCTCGGGGGTCTGGTAGTTGATGACATGGGTGACGTTGTCGACGTCGATGCCGCGGGCGGCGACGTCGGTGCAGACCAGCACGTCGACCTTGCCGTTGCGGAACGCGCGCAGCGCCTGCTCACGGGCGCCCTGGCCGAGGTCGCCGTGGACCGCGCCGGAGGCGAAGCCGCGGCGGGCCAGCTGGTCGGCGATGTCGGCGGCCGTCCGCTTCGTGCGGCAGAAGATCATCGCGAGCGCGCGGCCCTCGGCCTGGAGGATGCGGGAGACCAACTCCGGCTTGTCCATGTTGTGCGCGCGGAAGATGTGCTGCTTGATGTTGGCGACGGTCTGGCCCTCGTCGTCCGGCGCGGCGGCGCGGATGTGCGTGGGCTGCGTCATGTAGCGCCGCGCGAGGTTGATGACGGCGCCCGGCATGGTGGCCGAGAACAGCATCGTCTGGCGCTTGGCGGGCAGCATCATCATGATGCGCTCGACGTCCGGCAGGAAGCCCAGGTCGAGCATCTCGTCGGCCTCGTCCAGGACGAGGGCCTTGACGTGCGCCAGGTTGAGCTTCTTCTGGCCGGCCAGGTCGAGCAGGCGGCCGGGGGTGCCGACGATGACGTCGACGCCCTTCTTCAGCGCCTCGACCTGCGGCTCGTAGGCCCGGCCGCCGTAGATCGCCTGGACCCGCACATTGCGGACCTTGCCGGCGGTCAGCAGGTCGTTGGTGACCTGCTGGCACAGCTCACGGGTGGGGACGACCACGAGCGCCTGCGGGGCGTCGGTCAGCTGCTCGGGCTTGGCCCGGCCCGACTCGACGTCCGCGGGGACGATCACACGCTCCAGCAGGGGGAGGCCGAAGCCCAGCGTCTTGCCGGTGCCGGTCTTGGCCTGGCCGATGACGTCGGAGCCCGAGAGGGCCACCGGGAGCGTCATCTCCTGGATCGGGAAGGGGTGGACGATGCCGACGGCCTCAAGGGCTTCGGCGATCTCGGGAAGGATGCCGAGATCTCGGAAGGTGGTGGAAGTGGACAGGATCTTGCCTCTTCTGTGAGACGCGGCGTGAGGCGGCGAAGGGGGTCGTACGTACCGCGCCGGGGTACTGGTCCGGCCTGGGGAAGCCGGCTGACGCGGGACCACTGCCTTCGCTCTCGCACACGTGCCGCGAGCGGATCCCTCCTGGCGTGTACGTCTCGTACACGCCGCGCGGAGGGCGGTCGGTTTTGGAAGCCGATCGGGCCACCGACCGGGCATCCGCTGGGGGCCCGGGGGCCTGGCGAGTGACGCCTCCGGAACTCACAGCATGGGACAGCCCGCCGAATACTCGGCAGGCGCAATACCACTGTACCCCGGAAACACGCATGCGTGTCCGGACAATCCTTCGGACAGATGGGGAGGAACTGGCTGACCAGGCCCTTCCCTGAGATGTGAGGCGGGCTATTGTGCGCTTCATGCAGACGCCCGACAACGCTGACCACGCCACCGAGCCCGCCGAGGCCCTCACCGGAATCGCCGCCCAGGACTGGGACCGGGCCGCCGCCGACCCGCAGTACCGAGCGGCGGTCGTCGACCTGCTGGGCGCTCTCGCCTACGGCGAGCTCGCCGCCTTCGAGCGGCTCGCCGAGGACGCCAAGCTGGCGCCCTCCCTGGACGACAAGGCCGAGCTGGCGAAGATGGCCGCCGCCGAGTTCCAGCACTTCCAGCGGCTGCGCGACCGCCTGGCGGCCATCGACGTGGAGCCGACCGGCGCGATGCAGCCCTTCGCGGCCGCCCTGGACGAGTTCCACCGCCAGACGGCGCCCTCGGACTGGCTGGAGGGCCTGGTCAAGGCGTATGTCGGCGACTCGATCGCCAGTGACTTCTACCGTGAGGTGGCGGCCCGCCTCGACTCCGACACCCGCGCGCTGGTGCTCGCCGTCCTGGACGACACCGGTCACGCGAGCTTCGCGGTCGAGAAGGTCCGCGCGGCGATCGAGGCGGAGCCGCGCGTCGGCGGCCGGCTCGCGCTGTGGGCGCGTCGGCTGATGGGCGAGGCGCTCTCGCAGGCGCAGCGCGTGGTCGCCGACCGCGATGCCCTGTCGACGATGCTGGTGGGCGGCGTGGCCGACGGCTTCGACCTCGCGGAGGTGGGGAAGATGTTCTCCCGCATCACCGAGGCGCACACCAAGCGGATGGCGGCCCTGGGCCTCGCGGCCTGAGAAGGTGCCGCGCGGCGCCGGGAACACGGCGGGCCCCCGCGGCCGGTCCGGCCCTCTTCAGGCCGTGGCTGATCGGCGGGCCCGGTCCCCCTGGCGCAGCAGCAGGGACAGCAGGGCGACGGCCACCCCGAGCGAGACGGCCAGGGTGGCCGCCGTGTGTCCCGGCCCCAGCACCGAATGGGCGAGGAGCGCGCCGAAGAGCGCCGCGGCCGGCCCTGTGGCCAGGGCCAGACTGCGGGGACGGAACTGCCCGTACCGCGCGGGCAGCCAGCGCAGAGCTCCGTACGAGACGGCGAGGCCGATGAGAACCGAGCCGAGCGCTTCCCAGAGGAGCATGGTCACTTCCCTCCCGTGCTGATGCCGAGGAGCGAGGAGCAAATCGGTCGAAGCCGTACTACCCCTCGGGGGCACCCGGCAACCCTCGGACCGATCGCCCCGACGGGTGCCCTCGTGCGGGCGGTTCCCTTCGTACGACAACGGCGGGGCCCCGGTGAATTCCTCACCGGGGCCCCGCCGTTCGAACGCGTCCGTCCGTGGCTCAGAGAGCGCTGAAACCGACCTTGCGGGCGGTCGGCTCGCCGATCTCCACGTACGCCAGGCGGTCGGCCGGAACCAGGACCTTGCGGCCGTGGTCGTCCACCAGGCTCAGCAGCTGTGCCTTGCCGCCGAGCGCGTCGGCCACCGCACGCTCGACCTCTTCGGCAGACTGCCCGCTCTCGAGAACGATCTCGCGGGGCGCGTGCTGCACGCCGATCTTGACCTCCACGGCTTTTGTCCCTCCGAAGGTTTGCGGTCCCCCATGGCGAAGCCCAGGGGAGGGGTGCGCGGTCAGCCGCGCCGTACCTTCCACACATTAGCCCGGTACGGCCGCCGGCCGAGCCGGTGCCCGCACGCTGGCAGCGAACAGGCGCTCAGTGCCCTTCCGGCGCGTTCTTCGGGAAGCCCGCGATGCCGCGCCAGGCCAGCGAGGTCAGCAGCTGGACGGCGGTCTCGCGCGGGACCGCGCTCTCGCTGGAGAGCCAGTAGCGGGCGACGACCTGGGAGACGCCGCCGAGGCCGACGGCCAGCAGCATCGCCTCGTCCTTGGACAGGCCGGTGTCCTCGGCGATGACGGCGCTGATCTCCTGCGCGCACTCCAGCGACACCTTGTCGACCCGCTCGCGCACGGCCGGCTCATTGGTGAGGTCGGACTCGAAGACCAGGCGGAAGGCGCCGCCCTCGTCCTCCACGTACGCGAAATAGGCGTCCATGGTGGCCGCCACGCGCAGCTTGTTGTCGGAGGTCGAGGCGAGCGCGGTACGGACCGCGTGCAGCAGGGCCTCGCAGTGCTGGTCCAGCAGGGCCAGGTAGAGGTCCAGCTTGCCGGGGAAGTGCTGATAGAGCACCGGCTTGCTGACGCCGGCGCGCTCGGCGATGTCGTCCATCGCCGCCGCGTGGTACCCCTGGGCGACAAAGACTTCCTGAGCCGCCCCCAGCAGCTGATTGCGTCGGGCCCGGCGCGGCAGACGCGTGCCTCGCGGCCGCGCCTCGGTCTGCTCGATGGCTGTCACGCCGCCTCCCATGAATCGTTCCCTGCACGGTGTGCACCGCGCCCGCCATCGTACTTTTGGGTAACCGGGCCGTGCGTGGTCGGAGCGGAGAATTTCATGTACCGGACGCTGTGGGAAGTCAACAAAATCCTGACAATTCAGCGCAGGTCACCCCGGATCCCCCAGGGGGCGCGGTGTGTCAGCGGTAATCGTCCTCGTCCAGGTCCACGACCCGGGCCTGCTCGGCGACGTCCGCCAGGTTCGCCGCGTCCGGCTCGATGCCGGCCAGCGGGTCGTCGCGCCGCGGCGTCAGGTCGGCGTGCTGTTCGGCCGCGTCGGCCTCCGGCGCCTCCACGTCGATCTCCACGGCGTCCGGATCTTCCTCGAACGTCTCCGGATCGGACGGGTCGACAGTCATGCGGAACCCCTTCCCGGCGGAGGGCGGGCCGGGCCGCCCGCGTACTCCTTGGTACGAAGCCTAGGAGCTGAGCTCCCCTGACGCCAGGCGATCTGTGACCGCCGCCACACAAGGCCCGGCGTGATCGTCTCGTAACATTGCCCGCATGTCTTCGACCGAGTCGCCCGAAACCCGCGCCGTTCCCGTGGTGCCGCCCGGGCGGCCCTCGTGGGTCAGCGAGGGCGAGGACGTCCGAACGGTGACCCTGCCGGGAGCCACGCTGGCCGTACGCTCCCGCCGGCCCGGGCGGCCGGGGCCGCCCCCCGCTCTCTACGTGCACGGCCTGGGCGGTTCCTCGCAGAACTGGTCCGCCCTCATGGAACTGCTCGCGGACGACGTCGACGGCGAGGCGCTCGACCTGCCCGGCTTCGGCGACTCACCGCCGCCGGACGACGGCGACTACTCCATCACCGGCTTCGCGCGCGTGGTCATCCGTCATCTCGACGCGAGCGGGCGCGGCCCGGTGCACCTCTTCGGCAACTCCATGGGCGGCGCCGTCGCCACGCGCGTCGCGGCCGTCCGCCCCGATCTCGTCCGTACGCTGACGCTCATCTCCCCCGCCCTGCCGGAGCTGCGCCCGCAGCGCACGGCGGTGCCCACGGGGCTGCTCGCGGTGCCGGGTCTGGTGTCCCTCTTCGCCCGTGTGACGAAGGACTGGACACCCGAGCGGCGTACACGCGAGGTGCTGGCGCTCTGTTACGGGGACCCCGGACGAGTGACACCCGAAGGGTTCGCGACGGCGGTCGCGGAGTACGAGCGGCGGCTGGAGCTGCCCTACTTCTGGGACGTCACGGCCCGCTCCGCGCGCGGCATCGTGGACGCCTACACCCTCGGTGGCCAGCACTCTCTGTGGCGTCAGGCGGAGAAGGTGCTTGCCCCTACGCTGCTCGTCTACGGAAAGCGGGACCAGCTCGTCTCCTTCCGCATGGCGGCGCGCGCGGGCAAGACTTTCCGCGACTCGCGGTTGCTGACGCTTCTGGAATCAGGACATGTCGCCATGATGGAGGACCCGGACGCGGTGGCTCGTGCCTTCCGCGACCTGCTCGCGGACACCGCCGCCACTGCAGAACGGAGCGCCACGCCTCGTGGGTAAACACAGCGCACGCGCCCCCCATGCCTCCCGCCGGCCCGCCGCGGCGTCCGCCGGGGGCGACGGCCGCCCGGACGGCGCGAACGCCGGCACGGGCCGGAGGCGGGCCGCCGCGGAGCCGGCCGCGCCGGTGCGACAGGAGCCGGGCGCGATGAACGGACCGGCCGACTCCACCCGGCCGTCCGCGACGGAGGGCCACCCCGAGCAGCAGGAGCCGGGAGCGCAGGGCATCGGCTGGGGTGTCATCGGCGTACAGCGCGACCGCGCGACGGGCCCGGAGAGCGGCTTCGAACACTTCTACGGCGGGGGGTACGGGCCGGGCGGGGGCGAGCCGGGGGCCTCCGGCGTCGGTGGCGCGCCTTCGGGCCGGGACGGCCATGGGCGCGGAGC
>NZ_JAGGOL010000112.1 GCF_018614525.1 Streptomyces sp. ISL-11 | reverse complement strand
CGCCGCCGCGGCCCGGCACGGCGAGCGCGAAGGCGTACGAGGCGGCGCACGCGGCGAGCGCGAGCTGTGCGGCGTGCCATGCGCGCCGTACCCAGGCCGCCGGACGCCGTTCGACGCGTCCGACGAGCGCGCCCGGCACGGCGACCAGCGCGGCCGCCGCCGGCGGCAGCAGGAACGCGCCGGCGAGCAGCACGGGCAGGGTCAGAGTGCGGCGGGGCAGACGTTCACAGGCCGCGCAGACCAGGGCGAGCGAGGCGACCGCGCTCCAGGGGACGGCCGTCGGGTACCTGAGGACGGGCGCCGCACAGAGGGCGGCGGCCAGTACGGCGCACGCGATACAGGCGCGCGCCGACGCCGGAAGTGCCCCCATGGCGCGTCCTCCCCGTCCCGTCGGATCTCGGCAAGCTTGCCGTCAGGAAGGGGAGAATAGGCTCAGATCGGGCCCGGGAACGGCGCATTCGGGTATTACCCCGCCCGTAGCGAGCGGATGCACACCTTCGGGTGATGTTCCCCCGGGAGGGTGTTTGCCCGCCCGGAACGGACCGCCGTCGGACCGCCGGTCACGTCGGGAACGGGTCGGCGAGCAGGACTTCCGTACCGCTTCGTCCCGATGGGGTTCGACCTGCTGTTCCCGTTCCGGTCAGTCCTGCGCGACCGGCGGTGCGGCGGCCTCCGCCGCCCTCGCCTCGGCCACGACGTCCTGCTCGGGCACCGCCTGCCCGGCACGGATCAGCTCGATCCGGCCCATCACCTTGGACCGGAGGTCGGCGGGGACGTCGTCATGGCCGCAGCAGCGCTTGACGAGCTTCTTCACGGCCTGCTCCAGGCCGTACTTCTCCAAGCACGGGTTGCACTCGTCGATGTGCACCTCGAACTTGGCGCAGTCGCCGTCCGGCATCTCGTGGTCGAGGAACTCGTAGAGATGATCGAGGACCTCGGAGCAGTCCGTCTCGTGCGGCTCTCCGCAGCTCATGAGTCCGAGCCTTTCCGATTGTGCGACTCGTCGGAACCGTTCGGCGCGGGGGCCGTGCCCGCCGGGACCAGTCCGCGCTCGCGGGCGTAGTCCTCCAGCATGCCGCGCAGCTGGCGGCGGCCGCGGTGCAGCCGGGACATGACCGTGCCGATGGGCGTACCCATGATGTCCGCGATCTCCTTGTAGGCAAAGCCCTCGACGTCCGCGAGATAGACCGCTATGCGGAATTCCTCGGGGATGGCCTGAAGGGCCTCCTTGACATCGGAGTCGGGCAGATGGTCCAGAGCCTGGGACTCGGCGGACCGCAGACCGGTCGACATGTGCGACTCGGCACGCGCGAGCTGCCAGTCCTCGATCTCCTCCGACGCGCTGCGCAGCGGCTCACGCTGCTTCTTGCGGTAGGAGTTGATGAACGTGTTCGTCAGGATGCGGTACAGCCATGCCTTGAGATTCGTACCGTCACGGAACTGATGGAAGGACGCGTACGCCTTGGCGTAGGTCTCCTGCACCAGGTCCTCGGCGTCGGCGGGATTGCGCGTCATGCGCAGGGCGGCCGAATACATCTGGTCGAGGAAGGTGAGAGCGTCCCGCTCGAAGCGGGCATTGCGCTCGGCGGTGCTTTCTCCACCCGCGGCGCTGTCCTTGGTCCCCTCGTCGGTCCCAGCGACCGGACCCACCTCCTCCAACACCATGGCGGAACCGGATGCGGACCCGCTCGAATCGGAGAATAGACGACGATCCGGTCCGTCCGCCGCTCCGCCGGGGGCGGGCTGCGCCACATGCACCGCCGACCATCCCAGGTCAGCCGTCTGCGGGCGGGACAGGCATGCGGTCGAACCCATGCGGCGAGCTCCCATTCCTCTGTCGTGCCGTTCGTTCCGGATGACCTGCACAACAGCCGGAAGCCTGTCCGCATTCCCGGAATGCGGACAGGAAATGAGGAGGGACGAGGAGAGCGCGGGGAGAGGACCGAACGGGTCAGCCGGGAAGTCGCGCGAGCCATCCGGCGACCGCGTGCGTGATCACTTCGAGCGCCTCCTTCTGACCGGTCGCGGCCCTCTTCGGTACGGCGAATCCGTGATCCGCGTCCGGTACGGGCACGAGCTCGGTGTCCGGCGGGAATTCCCCGGGCCGCCCGAAAGGATCCCTGACGCCCTGCACGACGAGGGTGGGCAGCTCGGTGCCGGCCAGTTCGTCCGCGCGCGACTTCTCCGGCTTGCCCGGCGGGTGCAGGGGGAAGCTCAGCGCGAGGACGCCGATCGCGCCCAGCTCCGCGGCGGTGCGGCAGGCGACGCGCGCCCCGGCGCTGCGGCCGCCGGCGACGACCGGCAGCCCCGGAACGCCGAGCGCGGGCCACAGGGCCCGCCACGCGGTGTCCAGCGTCCCGGGCGCCGGCGCGACCTTCCGGCCTGCGACGCGCCAGGGCTGTTCGACGAGCGCCACGGTGACGTGCCGCGCGGGGAGGGCGGCCGCGACGGCCTGGAGGTCCCGCGCCTCGACACCACCGCCGGCACCGTGCCCGAGGGCGAGCGTGAGCCGTGGCCTGGGGGCGCGGTACCAGTGGATACGGGCGTCGCCGACGGGGGTGGGGACGAGGTCGATCATGGGTCCATCTTGCCGGGCCGCTACGCGGTGTCCGATGGATCTTCGGGTGCGGGCCGTGTTTGCCGCCTGCGGCGGCGGGCGCCCAGCGGGCGCGTCCTCAATCTCCCCCAGCTACCTCCCCCAGACTCCGTCCGGGGGTGCCCCCAGAGGTGCCCCCAACGGGCTCAATTCAGCAGCCCGTCCGGCGTTTGAGGACACCGCCGCGCAGCGGTGGTGCGGACGACACAGCCCGCGGCCGCCCGCCCCCGGTCACGCGAAGGCGCGGATGCGGAACACTCAGAACAGCGTCGCTTCCTCCGGCGCGTCCAGCTCCTCGACCAGCTCCGGCCCGTTGTTACGGACATCGCTGACCGCGGTGGTCACCGGGTAGGCCCTGACGGACGTGGCCGGCGGAGCCACCAGCAACCCCCTCAGATCGTCCGGATCCGTACGCCCCGGATCCAGCCACGCCTCCCACCGCTCCGGCGGCAGCACCAGCGGCATCCGGGGATGGATCTCCGCCAGCGACCGCGGCCCGCCCTCACCGCCGCCGGAGGCGAACGGTTCCGGCGACGCCTCCGTCGTGATCACCGAACACGTCGCCCACCACGCCTGCGGATGGTCCGGCGGAAGGGCCGGATCGCGCCAGAACTCGTACAGCCCGGCCATCGCCATGACCGAGCCGTCCGCCGGAGTGACGAAGTACGGCTGCTTGCGAGGGCGCTTCTTCCGGCCGCGCTCCTCCAGCTCCCGCTCGGCCGCGCCGGTGACCCACTCGTAGTAGCCGTCGGCGGGTATCAGGCAGCGGCGCGCCTCGAAGGCCCGCCGGTAGGACGGCTTCTCGTGCACCGTCTCCGCCCGAGCGTTGATCATCTTCGCGGCACCTTCGGGGGATTTGGCCCACGAGGGAACCAGCCCCCAGCGCAGCGGGCGCAGCTGGCGAACCGGACCGCGGTCCCTGGCGTCTTTCAGTGGACGTTCGAGCACCGCGTACACGCTCTTCGTCGGCGCCACGTTCCAGTCCGGAGCGAGCGTCTCCTCCGGATCCCACTTCTCGACCTCGAAGACCCCGACGAGGTCCTGGGGGCTCCGGCTCGCCGCATATCGACCACACATATTCGCCACCCTGCCACGGACCCTTCAGGAGCCGCGCACAAATGGACAGCACCGCCGCCACCGATCTGTGGGACCGCGTCCTCGCGACCCAGCCCGACCCGAAGACGTGGCTGGTCGTGGTCACCGCGGTCGTCGCGCTGGCCGTGGTCGTCCCGCGCGGCGCATGGCTGATCAGCCGCAACGCCGTCACCATCGCCCACGAGGGTGGCCACGGCCTCGTCGCCCTGCTCAGCGGCCGCCGGCTGGAAAGCATCCGGCTGCACTCGGACACCTCGGGTCTGACCGTCTCGCGTGGCAAACCGACCGGTCTCGGCATGATCCTGACCGCGGCGGCGGGCTATTCCGCCCCTTCGCTGCTCGGACTCGGCGGCGCCTGGCTGCTGGCGGCGGGCCACATCACGGCGCTGCTGTGGGGCGCGACCGCGCTGCTCGCCGCGCTGCTGCTGATGGTCCGCAACGCCTTCGGCGTGCTGACCGTGGTGCTCAGCGGCACCGCGTTCGTGCTGGTCTCGTGGCTGACGGGCCCGGCCGTGCAGGCCCTGTTCGCGTACGGGGTCGTCTGGTTCCTGCTCCTGGGCGGCGTCCGCCCGGCCTTCGAGCTCCAGGCCAAGCGCCGCCACGGCGGGGCTCCGGACTCCGACGCCGACCAGCTGGCCAGGCTCACCCACCTGCCCGCGGGGATCTGGCTGGGTTTCTTCCATGTCGTATCGCTGTGCGCCCTGACCGGAGGAGGGCGCTGGCTGCTCGGCCTGTGACGCGGTACAAGCCACTAAGGTAAAGACATGACCGAGAGCCCCGCGCACACCGACCTCTGGCCCGCCCCCCTCGCTCCGGGGGCCGTCGAAGCGACCGTCACCGTGCCCGGATCAAAATCGGTCACCAACCGCGCGCTCGTCCTGGCCGCCCTCGCGGCCGAGCCGGGCTGGGTGCGCCGGCCGCTGCGCTCGCGCGACACGCTGCTGATGGCCGAGGCGCTGCGCGCCATGGGCGTCGGCATCGAGGAGACGGTCTCCTCCAGCTCCTCCGGGGCGGGCGCCGACGCGGGCGAGGCATGGCGCGTCATCCCCGCCGGCCTGCGCGGCCCGGCGACCGTGGACGTCGGCAACGCCGGCACGGTCATGCGCTTCCTGCCGCCGGTCGCCACCCTGGCCGACGGCCCCATCCGCTTCGACGGCGACCCGCGCAGCTACGAGCGCCCGCTGCACGGCGTGATCGACGCGCTGCGCGCCCTGGGCGCCCGGATCGACGACAACGAGCGCGGCGCGCTGCCGCTGACCGTGCACGGCGGCGGGGCGCTGGACGGCGGCACGGTCGAGATCGACGCGTCCTCCTCCTCGCAGTTCGTCAGCGCGCTGCTGCTGTCCGGGCCGCGCTTCAACCAGGGCGTCGAGGTGCGTCACGTCGGCGCGGTGCTGCCGTCCATGCCGCACATCCGGATGACCGTGGACATGCTGCGGATGGCCGGCGCGCAGGTGGACACCCCGGAGTCCGGCGGCGAGCCGAACGTCTGGCGGGTCTCCCCCAGCGCCCTGCTCGGCCGGGACCTGGTCATCGAGCCCGACCTGTCCAACGCCGCGCCGTTCCTGGCGGCGGCCCTGGTCACCGGCGGCCGGGTCACCATCCCCGACTGGCCCGAGCGCACCACGCAGCCGGGTGACGCGCTGCGCGACATCTTCACCGCCATGGGCGGCAGCTGCGAGCTGTCCGAGACCGGGCTGACCTTCACCGGCACCGGCCGGATCAAGGGCATCACCGCCGATCTGCACGAGGTCGGCGAGCTCACCCCGGTGATCGCGGCCGTCGCGGCGCTCGCCGACTCCGAGTCCGTCCTCAGCGGCATCGCCCACCTGCGGCTGCACGAGACGGACCGGCTGGCCGCGCTGGCCAAGGAGATCAACGAGCTCGGCGGCGACGTCACCGAGACCGAGGACGGGCTGCGCATCCGCCCGCGCCCCCTGCACGGCGGTGTCTTCCACACCTACGAGGACCACCGGCTGGCCACCGCGGCCGCCGTCATCGGCCTCGCCGTCGAGGGCGTCCAGGTGGAGAACGTCGCGACCACCGCGAAGACCCTGCCCGACTTCCCGGCGCTGTGGACCGGGATGCTCGGCCCCGTCGCGGGGGCGACGACGGTGTCGAGAGCCTGAGAGAGCGGAAGAGCACCATGCGCCGCTACGGCAAGAACCCCGACGAGGACGACATCCGCGTCCGCCCCAACCGCAAGGGCAACCGCCCCCGCACCAACATCCGCCCCAAGCACGAGGACGCCGCCGAGGGCTTCGTCCTCACCGTCGACCGCGGCCGGCTGCACGTCCTCGTCGAGGACCGCACCATCATCGCGATGAAGGCGCGCGAACTGGGCCGCAAGGGTGCCGTGGTCGGCGACCGGGTGGCGGTCGTGGGCGACCTGAGCGGCGACAAGGACACCCTGGCGCGGATCGTCCGGGTCGAGGCGCGCTCCTCCGTGCTGCGCCGCACCGCCGACGACGACGACCCGTTCGAGCGGGTGGTGGTCGCCAACGCCGACCAGCTCGCCATCGTCACGGCCCTCGCCGACCCCGAGCCCAGGCCGCGTCTGATCGACCGCTGTCTGGTGGCGGCGTACGACGCCGGCCTGGAACCGCTGCTCGTTCTGACAAAGTCCGACCTTTCCTCGGCGGACAAGCTGCTGGAGTCCTACGGCGCGCTCGGCGTGCACCATGTCGTGACCAATCGTCAGGAACTGACCGACGGCGCCGCCGCCGACCGGGTGCGCGAGCGGCTCACGGGCCGGGTCACCGCGTTCGTCGGCCACTCCGGCGTCGGCAAGACCACCCTGGTCAACGCGCTGGTCCCGGACCGGCAGCGGGCCACCGGCCACGTCAACGCGGTCACCGGCCGCGGCCGCCACACGACCACCTCCGCGCTGGCCCTGCCGCTGCCCGGCGGCTCGGGCTGGGTCATCGACACCCCGGGCGTACGGTCCTTCGGCCTGCACCACGTCGATCCCTCGCGCGTCATCCATGCCTTCCCCGACCTGGTGCCGGGCACGGAGGGCTGCCCGCGCGCGTGCAGCCACGACGAGCAGGACTGTGCGCTGGACCAGTGGGTGACCGACGGCCACGCCGACCCGCAGCGGCTGTACTCGCTGCGCCGCCTGCTCTCGACGAGGGAACGGCGCGAAGGCGACTGATCGCCTACGTTTGCGGGTGACCGTCAGTGGCAAGGGCATGAGCACACCGGACGGACGGCGGTCACCGAGGCGCGGGAGGCAAACTGATGGCGTGGCTGCTGGTGGTGGTCGCCGGTCTGCTGGAAACCGGCTTCGCCGTCTGTCTCAAGCTCTCCCACGGCTTCACCCGGCTCTGGCCGACCATCGCCTTCGCCTGCTTCGCGCTCGGCAGCTTCGGCCTGCTGACGCTCTCGCTGCGGAAGCTCGACGTCGGCCCGGCGTACGCGGTGTGGACGGGCATCGGCGCGGCCGGCACCGCCGTCTACGGCATGATCTTCCTCGGCGACCTGGTCTCCACCCTCAAACTGGTCTCGATCGGCCTGGTCATCCTGGGCGTCATGGGTCTGCAGCTGTCCGGCTCGGCCCACTGAGGCACTACTGGGCCCCCACTGAGGCCCCCGCCCGCGGCGACGCCCCACCGACCGCGCCTCACAGGCCCCGGCCGACACTCCCGTCGCCCTCCAGGGCGCGGACCAGACGGGCGACGTGCGCGGCCGCGTCCTCGTCCGAGGCCACCGGGGCGATCACGTAGGACAGTGTCAGCCGGACCGCCGCCTCGCAGGCCCACGCCGTCTCCTCGCTCACCGGGCCGTCGGCGGTGACCGCGCGGACCGCGCGGTCGCGGATCCCGTCGGCCAGGGCGCCGGGGGCACCCCGGTGCGCGGCGGCGCCGGGCG
>NZ_JAGGOL010000111.1:54053-57659 GCF_018614525.1 Streptomyces sp. ISL-11 | reverse complement strand
CAGCTCGGCGGCCAGCGCCGCGGTGGGCCGTCGCGCCGCGTACCGCCGGGCGGTGTCGCGCACCATGCGGTCGACGCTGCCCCGCGCCCGTACGAGGCCGGTCAGCGCGACTCCGGGCCCGGTGCGGGACAGGGCAAGGTGCGCCGCGACGTCGCGCACCCGCCAGCCGGCGCAGAGGGAGGGCTTCTCCCACTCCTCGTCGGCGAGCTCGTCGAGCAGGTCGGCGAGGCCCAGCCGCTCGACGTCGGTCGCCCGCCAGATCTCCTCGGACTCCATGGGCTCACCCCCACAGACGCGACATGTGTGGTTCATCCCATTTTAGTCGCCACTCGCCCGGGAACGCGGCCTGCGCCCGGCCTGCGGAGCGCCACCTTCCGCCGCACGGCGGCGTGGCCGGATCACGCCCATGCCGTCCAACTGCGCTCAACTCTCCCGCGTGTTGACGGAGTCCTGCCTCCCGTACACACCGACGCAAGGGGAGGGGCAGTACCGCATGAGGATACGTACCGTACGCAGGACCCTGCTGGGAGCGCTGGCCGCGGCCGTGGTGAGCGCGACGGCCCTGACGACACCGGCCTCGGCCGTCACCGGCAAGGGGCACGACCCGCACGCCGCCACCCGTGCCGCCATGGAGACCCAGGTCAAGGCCGGTATCCCGGGGCTGCTGGGTCAGGTCCGGGACGAGGCGGGGACCTGGAAGGGATCCGCCGGCGTCGCCGACCTCACGACGAACCGGCCGCGGCTGGCGCAGGACAGATTCCGGATCGGCAGCATCACCAAGGCGTTCGTCTCCGTCGTCCTGCTCCAGCAGGAGGCCGAGGGCAGGCTGAGCCTGGACGACACGATCGACCGCTGGCTCCCGGGCGTCGTCAAGGGGCACGGCAATGACGGCACGAAGGTGACCGTGCGTCAATTGCTGAACCACACCAGCGGAATCTACAACTACACCGACGACCCGGAGTTCCGGAAGCTGCTCACCACCGGCTTCCTGGAGCACCGCTACGACACCTTCACGCCGCGCCGGCTGGTGGACGTCGCCACCTCTCACGACCCCGTTTTCCGGTCGGGCACGAGCTGGCGCTACTCCAACACCAACTACATCCTCGCCGGCATGATCGCCGAGAAGGTCTCCGGCCGCTCGTACGCCGACGAGATCACCCGGCGCGTGATCAAGCCCCTGGGCCTGCGCACCACCGTGCTGCCCGGGACCTCGGCACGGATGCCCGCCCCGCACGGCCGGGCCTACAGCAAGCTGCTGGACGACCCGGACGCCAAGATCTACGACACGACCGAGCTCAACCCCTCCTGGGGCGGCGCCGCGGGCGAGATCATCTCCACGGCCGGCGATCTGAACACGTTCTACGGCGCGCTGCTGGGCGGCGAACTCCTGCCGAAGGCCCAGCAGCGGGAGTTGCTCACCACCGTGCCGACGGGGGGCCAGCTCCCGGGCGCCCGGTACGGCCTCGGCGTGGCGTCCATTACCACGTCCTGTGGGGCGACCGTGTGGATGCACACCGGTGGCATCCACGGCTCCACGTCCCTGGCGACCTCCTCCCCCGACGGGCGGCACACCTCCTCGTTCAACTACAACGGTGACTGGACGGGCGACCCGGACAAGCTGGTCGAGGCCGAGTACTGCGGTACGACGGACCGGCCCGCCGGCGCGGGCGCGTCGGCCCTGGCGTCGCTGACCGCGCAGCGCTGACACGGGAACGGCTCCCGCCGGCGCCCCCGAGGGGGACGGTCCGGCGGGAGCCGTCGGGTCCGTGGTGCGGATCAGCCCTGGCAGACGCCGCGCTCGTAGTCGAACGTGGCACTGTCCTTGGAGTACTGCCACTGCGGGGCGAGCAGCTTGGCGTCCAGCTGCTTGGCCGCGTCGGGGCTCTCCACCATGTAGCCGAAGTCCTGGAGCCAGGAGGGGTACAGGTTCTTCGAACCGATGTAGAAGGCGGAGCCGTCCACCGAGACCAGCTTGTGGTGCTGCGCGTAGGGGCGCCCGTCGGCCCACTTGGGGTTCGTGGAGCTGCGGAACGCCGCCAGCTGGAGCGTGGAGCACATCGCGTTCTTCGCGGACTTCTGGTCGCCGGTCACGAGGGCGAGCCGGGCGCGGAGCGTGTCACTGATCTCGTTCAGTGACTTGATCTGCGAGTAGCCGCCGCTGCCGACCGCGCCGTGGTTGGCCGGGTCGCTGACGACGATGCGGACCTTCACGCCGGCCGCCATCTTCGCGGCGAGGGCGTCGTAGAGCCGGATGTCGTAGCGCGGGAGCGGCGGGCACGTGGCGTTGAGGTCCTGCTGGGAGATCTCGATGTGGCCGCTCGCGCTGGAGACCAGCGCCCGCAGGGCGCTCTCCTCGGGGTTGACCGTGTCGTAGTCGCGGTCGGCGTTGGTGTTGTCGTGCACGCCGACGACGCACTTCGTGTCGGGCGCGCTCGGCAGGGTCGGCCGGAACGCCGAGGAGGCGTCCTTGTCCTTGATGCCGACGCCGAGGCCGCCGACGGCGATCACGGGGACGTCGCCCGTGGGCCGGGCCGCGCCGGCGTTCTCGTCCTTCTCCATCGACGGCATGCAGCCGGCGCCGTTGGAGGAGGCGAACCAGACGCTGGCGATGTTGCTCTTGTTCTGGCACGTCCAGGCCCAGAGGGTGTCCAGGTACTTGCCGGCCGAGCCGGCGGCCGGGCCGGTGAGCGCGAGGTCGACGTCCGACACCGGGTGGGCGGTGTCGAGGTAGTCGTCCTTCCAGCTGTTGATGCCACCGGTGATCGCCGACTGGCCGTCGACGACGAGCAGCTTGGAGTGGTTCCACGAGAACGCGGTCTTCGACGTCGTCATCGACGCGACGTTCAGCGTGACGTTGGCGGCGGCCTTGCCGAGCTTGGCCGTCAGCTCGTCGCGGTACTTCGACGGCAGGACGTTCATGTGGTAGACCGGCGCGGCCCCGACGAGGACCCGGACCTTCAGCTTGTGCCCGGCCTCGGCCGAGGTCTTCAGCCCGGCGACGATCGCGTCCTGGAACGCGCCGTTGGGGAACGGCGCCAGCGTGGATATGTCGACCGTGCGCGTCGCGCCGGCGATGTTCTCCGTCATCTTCGCCAGCAGCCGCTTGGTGCCGGGGCGTTCGGCGCACTTGTCGTCGCCCCAGCAACCGGGCGTCTGGAGCAGCCAGTCGGCCTGATCGGCGGTGGAGGCGTCGAGCTTGTTACCGCCGGTCCGCTCCCACACGCTGCCCTCCAGGCCGGGCGAGACCTCGCGCAGGGTCCGCTCGACGGCGTCGAGGTGCGGGGTGCCCGGGGCGGAATCAGCGAGCGCCGGGGCGGCGGGGAGCACGGCGAGAGCGACGGCCGAGGCCGCCGCGCAGCCTGCGAGACGGTGTAAACGGCGGAGCCGGTGACGAGCCAATTTCGCATCCTTGTCGAGATGAGGTCGGGGATGAGGTGGCGGACGGCCGGGTGGTGCGCGGCGCGACGAACCCGTCGCGCCCGTGCGCGGCGCTCCGGCGGCCGCACAAGATCAACTCACTGAAGTTACCAGTATGGGGAGGGGCCCGGCACCAGGCCGTGTCCGGCGGATCTTCGGCTGCGGGTCGGCTTTGCCGCCTGCGGCGGC
>NZ_JAGGOL010000111.1:0-53944 GCF_018614525.1 Streptomyces sp. ISL-11 | reverse complement strand
AAACGCCGGACGGGCTGGATTGGGCTGGGCTCAGCCGCCTCTCAGCCGGTCCGGCGTTTGAGGACACAGCACAGCAGCCCGTTCGCCGGGGCTGCGTCCGGCCCGCCGCCCCCTACATGAGGAGGGCGTGCCCGTACATCTCTCGGATGATCTTCGCTTCCGGCACCGGACCACAGATGTACGGCACACCGGCTCTCGGGCTGACTACTTCCACGCCGGCACGTCATAGCTTCGTGATCACCGGTGGAGCGTCATCGTTCCGCGGAGCGATCCCGAAGTGAGGCAACGATGTACGGCAAGGCATTCGCACCCGAGTACCGCGGATCCCTGGGCGACCTGTCGGTCAACGCGTCGCTGGAGGAGGTGCTGGCCAGAGCCGTCGAGCAGCGACGCGTGGCCGAAGTGAGCGGTGGCGACCTGGAGTCGGCGCACGCCTGGCTCGCCGTCGCGGAGGCGAGCCGGCGGCTGGGCCGGGTGGTGGAGGCCGAGCGGGCGTGGAAGGCCAGTTACCGGGCGGCGCGGCGCGCCGGGGACCAGGGCGCGATGGCGTGGGCGGTGTGGAGCGGTGGCACCCTGGCCCGCCAGCGGGGCGACCTCGCGCTGGCCCGGCGGTGGCTGGGCATAGCCGCCGAACTCGCCGAGCGCGGCGGCGACATCGTCGCCCGCGGCTACTCCCTCGCCGGGCTCGCCGAGACCGGCCGGATCCAGGGCGACTACCAGGCCGTCGGCGAGCTGCACGAGAAGCTGCTGGCGGAGGCCAGGCGGCGCGGCGAGGCCCGGCACACGGTGTGGGCGCTGGAGGGCATCGCGCAGATGCACCGCAACACCGGTTCGTACGACACCGCGCTCGCGATGTTCGAGGAGGCGGCGGAGATCGCGGGCGGGGCCGACGACGCCCGGGGCCGGGCGTGGGCGCTGCGGGGCATCGCCGACGTGCTGTCGCTGCGCGGAGAGGTGGAGCGGGCGCTGGAGCTGCTGTCCGGGGCGGAGTCCACGTGCCGGGAGATGCGGCTGGTCAGCGCGCTGGCCTACAACCACAAGATGCGCGGCAACGTCTTCTTCCGCGCGGGCCGTTACCCGGAGGCCGAGGAGTGCTACAGCGGCGCCCTGGAGGAGTTCCGGGCGATGGGCGAGCCGCGGGGCGAGGCGCTCGCCCGGCTCGGGCTCGTGAAGTCCCGGGCCCGGCTGGGGCGTGACCTCGCGGAGACCGCCGCCGACCTCGACGAGCTGCACCGCACGCTCAGCCGGATCGGCCTGCACCACGCCCGCGACATGGTCGACAAGGCGCGCGCGGAACTGGGCCTGGTGCCCGCCGGCGCCGGCCCGGTCCGCTGACACCGCCGTTCCCCGCTCGTACCGAGTCCCCCTGACAGGAAGAGAAGCCCATGACGTCGCAGACCGGTCTGCAGGTGTCCGCGCCCCCGGCGCTCGTCCGCTGCCGGACTCTGGTCGAACCCGCCCTGAGAGCCGCCGTGCGGGGTCTGCACCCGCTGCCGCGCCGGATGGCGTCCTTCTCCCTCGGCTGGTGCGACGCCGACGGCACTCCCAGCGCCGCCCCCGGCGGCAAGGGCGTCCGGCAGGCCCTCGCCGTCCTGGGTGCCGAGGCCGTGGGCG
Source organism: Streptomyces sp. ISL-11 (assembly GCF_018614525.1). Taxonomy (GTDB): domain Bacteria; phylum Actinomycetota; class Actinomycetes; order Streptomycetales; family Streptomycetaceae; genus Streptomyces. The sequence continues at coordinate 52,330 of NZ_JAGGOL010000111.1, read as the reverse complement.
CGGCCGGGGACGTCGCCGTGCCCGCCGCCGTGGCCGTCGAACTGGTGCACACCTTCTCGCTGGTGCACGACGACATCATGGACGGTGACGAGCGCAGGCGGCACCGGGACACCGCCTGGAAGGCGTTCGGCACCGGACCCGCGGTGCTGACGGGCGACGCGCTGTTCGCGCTCGCCGTCCAGACCCTCGCGCGGACCGGTGGCGAGCACGGTGGCGAGGCGGTGCGCCTCCTCGCCGAGGCCCTGGGCGAACTGGTCCACGGACAGGCCGACGACCTGCTGTTCGAGGCCCGGCCCTGGGTGGGACCCGACGCCGTGGGCATATCCGAGTACCGTGCGATGGCGGGCCGCAAGACGGGTTCGCTGCTGGGCTGCGCGACGGCTCTGGGCCCCGTTCTCGCCGGTGCCCCGCCGCTGCTGGTGGGCGCGCTCGCGGAGGCGGGGCGGCAGCTGGGGCTGGCGTTCCAGGCCGTCGACGACCTGCTGGGCATCTGGGGCGACCCGCTCACCACCGGCAAGCCGGTCCACAGCGATCTGCGCCGGCGGAAGAAGACCCTGCCCGTCCTCGCCGCCATGGCCCTCGACCCCGCCGCCGGGCGCCGGCTGGCCGCCCTGCTCGGCCCGGGCGGCCCGGTGGAGGAGGCCGACGCCCGCCGCGCGGCCGACCTCGTCGAGGAGGCCGGCGGACGGGCCTTCGCCCTCGCGGAGGCCCGGCGCCACGCCGCGGCCGCTCACGCGTGCCTGCGCGGGGTGCCGCTCGCGGAGCACGCGGTCGGCGAACTCGTCGCGCTGTCCGAGTACCTGGTGGAGCGACAGCTGTGACTGGGGTGTCCGGCGGGGCTTCGGCTGCGGGCCGTCTTCGCCGCCTGGCCGCCTGCGGCGGGGCGGGTCCTCTTTGCCGCCTGCGGCGGCGGGCGCCCTGCGGGCGCGTCCTCAATCGCCGGACGGGCTTGATTGGGCTGGGCTCGGCTTCAGCCCGTCCGGCGCTTGAGGACACCGCCGCGCAGCGGTGGTGCGGATAAGACGGCCTAGCGTTCCCCGGGTACGGGCGGAGAGCCGGCCTCGCAGGTCGTGTCGCGGGCCGGCAGCGCGCCCTTGAGGAGGTAGTCGTCGACGATGCCGTCCACGCAGGCGTTGCCTCCCAGGTACTGGACGTGGTCGCCGCCGCCGGCGGTGACCAGGCGCGAGCCGCGCAGGGCCCGGTGGGCGCCCAGCGCGCCCTCGTAGTGCGTGGCGGGGTCGCGCAGGGAGTTGATCATCAGGACGGGCGGGAGGCCCTTGCCGGTGACCTTGATCCTCGGGGTCTTGCTGTCCGGCCAGTTGGCGCAGACGGCGGTGTACGAGAGCTCCCGCGCGCCGGCGAGCGGGTACTTCTCGCCGTCGGTGGCGCTCCGCTTCACCCAGTGGCCGGTGTCGCGGTTCCACGGGGTGTCGCTGCACGTCACCGAGAAGAACTGGGCGAAGAAGTCCGCGCTGGGTGACTCGCCGAAGGCGCCCTCGACGAGCTTGCGCTCCTCGGGTGTCGCGCGGTCCCAGTGGTCCAGCGCGGCGAGGGTCCTCGCCAGGTCGGGGAAGTTCCGCGCCCCGTACATCGCTCCTGTCGTGGCGGCGTCGAGCCCGTTGGGGTCGACGGTCCTCCCTCCGCCGAGGGGCAGCGGGTGGTCCGCGAGCGAGCGGCGGAGCTTCTCCCACTTCGCCCCGGCCTCGGCGGCCGTGCGCCCGAAATGATAGACGTCGTCCTTGGTGGCGAGCCAGGGCAGGAAATCCTGCTCGAACCGGCGCTGGAAGCTCAGCGGCTGGCCCAGCATGAACTTCTCCCAGGTGCCGTCGAAGCCGATGTTGCTGTCCAGGACGACCCGTTCGACGCGCTGCGGGAACTCCGTGGCGTAGTAGGCGCCGATCATCGTGGCGTAGGACGGCCCGTAGTAGGAGACCTTCCGCTCGCCGAGCAGCGAGCGGTAGAGGTCCATGTCGCGGACGGTCTGGTCGGTGGTGATGTAGTTCATCAGGTCGCCGCTGCGGTCGCGACAGCTGTCCACGAACTTCTCGGCGTTGTCCAGGGTGCGCCGGACGGCGGCCGGGGAGCGGTCCCGGGAGTCGCCCGAGAAGTAGTCCTGGAACTCCGCGTCGGTCTCGCACCGCACGCGGGTGCTGCGGCCGACGCCCCGCTGGTCGAAGCCCACGATGTCGTAGACGGCGCTCACCTTCGGCGCGTTCTCGGCCAGGGTGGCGGGCCTCAGCAGGCCCATGCCGCCGGGGCCGCCGGCCGCCATCATCAGCACCCCGCGCCGCCGTGCCGGGTCGCCGGCCCGCTGCCGCGAGACGGCGACGGTCAGGTCCTCGCCGACGCCGGGGTGGTGCCAGTCGCGCGGGACGGTCATCTCCGCGCACTCCAGCGAGGAACCGGCCTCGCAGGGCTTCCACGCGAGACTCTGCGCGGCGTAGCGCTCCGGTACGGGCGTGGGGGCGGGGATGCGGGCGACGGCGGCGGTGGCCGGCACCGCCGCGGCGGCGATCGCCGTCGTCACCGCGCCGGTCAGGGCGGAGCGGATCCACCGCGACGTCGTGAACTCGAACATCGATCCTCCTGGGGCGTTTTCCGGACGCCTTCGATGTTCCTGTCCACGACGATCACGATCGATCCCGCTGGTACCCGGATTGAAGGTGGCACCACCTATACCCCTCCCCCGCGTCCTCCCCGCGTCACTTCAGGAACGCGACCTCGGGGAAGGCCGCGGACGGCCGGTCGAGCAGCGGGCTCGGCCTGCCGCGCAACTGCCGGTCGAAGAAGGCGGCGACGTAGCCCCGTGTCAGCGCGGTCGCGCGGACGCCGCCCACGGTGCCCAGCTGGCCGGGGACCTGCTCCGGCGGGATCTGCGAGGGCCGGCCGAAGCGGTCCGCGATCCAGGGCACGTCGGTGAACGTCAAGTGACCGCCGTCGGCCACGTCGAGCCAGCGCTTCCAGCCGGTCAGGTGCTCCCAGTTCTCCTGCCAGTCGCTGCCCTTGGCGGACCTGCCGCGCTGGGCACCGAGCAGCAGGACCGGACGGTCGGTGTCGTCGGCGGGCGACTCGGTGAAGAAGTCGCCGTCGAGGTTGACCGCGGCGTCCACGCGCCGGTCGTCCCGCATCGTCCGCACCGCGCTCGCGCCGCCGATGGAGTGCCCGGCGATGCCGATGTGCCGGGCGTCCACGCGCAGTTCGCTGCCGGGGGCGGTCAGCCGGTCGAGGACGAACCGGAGGTCCTTGGACCGGTTGCGCGCGACGCCCGCGAGGTCCCTGGTCTCGCAGATCTCGCACTTCTCGATGCGGCCGCCGGGGAACTCCACCGGTGCCTCGTAGGTGTGGTCGACCGCGGCGACCGCGTAGCCGCGGGACGCCAGGTCCTCGCCCAGGGCGGTCAGCGTGATGCGGCTCATCCCGAAGCCCGGTGACAGGACGACCAGCGGCCGGGGCCGGGGGGCGGGGCGCGCGTCGGTGACGGAGTGGGTCCGTACACCGGCGAGCGCGTCGCTGCCGAGGAACGCCTTCGACAGCGACTTCGAGACGTACGGTGCCGGGCTGTTCCGCGAGGGGAGCGCCGGATACCAGAGGGTGACCATCAGTTCGCGGTTGCCGGCGGCGGGCTTCCACGGGTCGCGGCGCGAGGTGTCGACCAGGTGCAGGGTCTTGGTGCCGAGAGGCGTCTTGGTGGCGGGCGCGGGGACCTCGGCGACGGGTGGCGCGGGCGCGGCGACGGCCGCCGGGGCCTGGGACAGGGCGAGGCCGGTCAGCAGGGCGGCTGCCACGAACGACCGTCGCGATGTTTTCCGTGTCTTTCCGATCATGATCATTAAGCTAGTCAAGGCGGCACGGGGGCGGCATCCGCCTCAGGTCTGAGAAGTGGCGCCGCTGTCATCCGGCGGGTCTTCGGCTGCGGGTCGTCCTTGCCGCCTGCGGCGGCGGGTGCCCTGCGGGCGCGTCCTCAAGCGCCGGACGGGCTGATTGTGGGTGGGCTCAGCCGCCTTCAGCCCGTTGGGGGCACCCCCAGCTACCGCTCACACGGATCCGCCGGACACGGCGTACGCGGTACCCACTGGCCGGCCGAGGGCGATCCTCGCGAAGTTGCGCAGCGAGTCCGTCCCCGGAGCGAAGTAGCCGGAGTGGCCGTGGGCACCGGTGGAGGGGACGGGGCGGGCGCCGAACGCCGCCGACGTGGGGTCGGCGCCGTGACCGAGGCCGAGGAAGCGGACGTTGGGGACGTCGGATATCCAGTCCGCGTCGTTGCGGCGGGTCGCCCACACCCGCGCGCCGGTGTGGAGCGCGGCGGCGGAGTCGGCCCGTACGCCGGGGCTGGCGAGCATCACGAGGTCGGCGGCCCGGTTGCCGTCGAGGGCGTGGGCGGCCAGGCCGCAGACGACCGAGCCGTAGCTGTGGCAGAAGACCGCCGGTGCGTGGGGGGCGCCGAGCCCGGCGAGGAAGCGCTCCAGCCGCGGGGCTCCGGCCTGCGCGAGCCGCCCCGTGGCGGAGTCCAGCCCGACGCCGACGGGCGTGGTGTAACCGGCCCAGGCCATCACGGCGTTGGGGACGGCGGGTGCCTGGCGGGTCATCTCGGCGCGCAGGGCCCGGGCCATGCCCGCCGGGGCGCCGTAGGGGTCGTTCGTACGGTCGAAGGAGGTGAGGTCGATGTCCGAGCCGGGGACGACGACGGCGGTGCGGCGCGCCGCGGACCAGTCGCCGTAGACCTCCGCGAGCTGGCCGCGGCCGCGCGGGTCGAAGGCGAGGATCTGCCGGCCGGGCGCGAGGAGCCGGGTGCAGCGGTCGGCCCGCTCGCGGGCGGCCTCCCGTTCGGCGCGTGGCAGTCGCGTGTCGGCGACGCGGGACCGCTCGGCGGCGCGCTCGGCGGTGAGGGCCCGTGCGTTGGCCTCGTACCGCAGGGTGACGGGAGCGCCGTCGAGGTTGCCGACGACCAGGGGGTGGCGGGCGGCGAGCTCGTGTCGCGCGGATGCGGGCAGGCCGGCGAAGAAGGCGGCGATGTCGCTCGGGGCGGCGGTCGCCGGGTCGGGCAGGTTCCGGTGGAGGAAGTGGTCCGCGCGCCAGGCGGCGGTGCCGGCGGGCGGACTGGTGACCGCGGTCTGCTCGTTGCCGGTGGCCCAGCCCGCCGTACCCGCGATGACGGTCGTCGCGAGCGCGGCGGCGACCAGCGTGCGCTTGAAGCGGCGCATGGATGTCTCTCCCTCGTCCTGTGGTGTGACGGAGGGAAAGGTAGGGAGGGATGGGGTGACCTGGCGTCACACCACGGGCTCGAACCGGGGTGATACCGGGGTAGGGGGTCGGCGGGCCCGTGGGGGGGGAGGCGGGCGGCCGCGCCGCGTCCGGTCGTGGCCGCACTTCGGTCCGAGGGTGCTCCCCCGGGCCGTTCACGCCATTTCGAAGTCCGCGAAGTCGAAGCCCGGGGCGACCACGCACGTCACCAGGACCGGTGCGTCGCCCGCGGGCTCGGCGGACTGCCAGGTGCCGGCGGGGACGAGGAACTGAGGGTGTTCGCCGCGCTCGACTCCGTCGCCCAGCACCACCTCGGCCGCCTCCGCCTCGTCCGGCGCGTGGCCGCTGCCGCCGAGCCGCATACGGAGCGGGCCGCCCCGGTGCCAGAGCCAGAGTTCGTCCGAGCGGACGCGGTGCCAGCGGGACACCTCGCCGGGGTGGAGCAGGAAGTAGATCCCGGTCGCGAAGGCCCGCGGGCCGTCGTATCCGTCGGGGAGCGCCCCGCCGGAGGTCTTCCACGTCTCCCGGTACCAGCCACCCTCCACGTGGGGCAGCAGGCCGAGGAGGGCGACCAGCTCGGAGGGGTTCGCGGTGTTCGCGTCGTCTGCCATGGGCACACATCCTCGCGCACGGCCGCGTGGCCGACCCTGCTCCTTCCAAAGTATGCGCCGGTACGACTTTGGCAGCGGGTCGCCCTCCGGTCCCGGCGTGCGGGGGCGCGCGTCAGCCTCGACCGGCGGATCGCCGATCCGGGGCCGGTGTGCTGCGCACCCTGCGGGCGGGAGCGGCCGGGTTCGTCCCGTACCGACCGTGAGTCCCGTCCGTAGGTCCCGGACCGGACCTTGGTCCCGGACCTAGGTCCTTTTTCGGGTCTTTCACCCCGGTCCCGGACCTCCGTCCCCGAGGCGTGTCCGGCGCCCGTTCGCATCGGCTCCGCGACCGGCGCGCAACCCTCGGTAACCGGTATGACGAACAGCGGGTCATGTTGCCGAATCGCCTTGGAACCTACATCCGGCCGACGTACGGCTGTTACAAAACAGCAGGGAAACAGCAGATCACGAATCGTAGGATCGAACTCATGATCCATGGGTGATGAGTTCTCATCACCCCTTTCGCTTTGCTCGTATGACTCCGCGCTCGCTCGGCGCAGGAAAGTAGTGGGGGGACACCTGTGCCAGGGCACATACCTCGTCGACGCGTGCTTCAGGTCGCCGGCGGCGGGATCGTCGTCGGAACGGGCGCCGTGGGAGCCTGGCAGTGGCTGGCTCCCGACGCGAAGAAGAACGGCTCCAAGGGTGCCCCGGCGCGCAACGCCAAGGTGGTGACGTCCGAGTCCTTCGTCCACGTCATCGCGCACCCCGACGACTCGCTGTACTTCATGAACCCGGAGCTGGAGCAGTCGGTCCGCAGCGGTGCCCCGTCCGTGACGGTCTGCCTCACCGGTGGCGAGTCCGACGGCCGCAATGAGCTCTCCGGCGCCCGCGACTACCACAAGCTTCCCGAGAAGCGTCCCGAGTTCGTACGCGCCAGAGTCAACGGCTTCCGCGAGGCGACGGCCGTGATGGCGACCGGCAACGCGCTGAGCCCGTGGGACGTGGAGACGCTCACGCTGCTGCCCGGCTTCGAGGTCGAGGTCCAGACGCTGCGCGCCGCCCCCCAGGTCCAGTTGATCTTCCTGGAGCTGATCGAGGCGCGGACCATGCGGAACCCGCGCAAGGAGAGCCTGCGCGGTCTGTGGCTCGGCGCGGTCCCCCGGCTGACGACGCTGCGGCCGACGGGCACGCCGGTCGGGCGCACCTTCCAGTACGGGCGTCAGCACCTGATCGACACGCTCGTCGCGGTGTTCGAGCGCTATCAGCCGACCGTGGTCCGCACCCTCGACCCGAACCCGACGCACCTGCCGAAGCAGCCGCACTTCCCCGATACGCCGCTGATACCCGAGGGCATATCCCACTACGACCACCAGGACCACACGACCTCCGCGTTCTTCGCCCAGGCGGCGCTCGCCGAGTACTGGGGCCGCAAGCACTCCCGGCCCACCGCCGTGGAGAGCTACATCGGCTACGAGGTCTCCCAGCTGCCCAGCAACCTCGACAAGGCCACCACCAACCGCAAGGTCAAGCTCCTCGACCTCTACGGCTGGGCCGACGGCAAGGACTGCGGTGATCCCGCGGGCTGCGGCGACCGCAAGGTCGGCGCCCGCTCCAAGAAGGTCCGCTGGTCGAACAACTGCCGCCACCGCGCCCCGGGCACCACGCGCTGGGTGCAGCCGCTGCCCGACGGGCGCCTCGCGGCGTTCGCGCTCCTCGACGGTGCCGCGCAGTGCTGGACCGAGACCCGGGCCGGCACCGGCGTCTGGTCCTCGCCCACCGCGGTCGGTGGTTCGATGCTGGAGGGCCAGGTGCAGGCGGTGCGCCACACCGACGGCAAGCTCCAGCTGTTCTCCATACGCACGGTGCTGCCGGCCGTCCCCAAGGGCGACCGGCGGGACGCGGCGGGCAAGCCGGGCGCCGAGGGCACGGAGGACCGGACCCACCGGCGCGAGATCGTCACCGCCCTGCAGACCGGGAAGGCGACCGGCGGTGCCCCCGCCTTCGGGCCCTGGGAAAGCCTCGGTTCGCCCGAGTCGGAACCCAAGCGCTCGATGGAGGTCGGCTACCCCGTCGCCGTCGCCGACCAGGACGGCACGGTCCACGTCTTCGTCCGCACCTTCGACGGCGGGGTCGCCTTCCGCAGCGGCCCCGGCGGCAAGGGCTGGACGGATTGGGACGCGCTGCCCACGACGGGCGCGAGCGTCAACGTGCACGACGGTCTCGACGCGGCCCTCGACGGCCAGGGCCGGATCCACGTCGTTGCCGCCGACACCAAGACCGTGCACCACTGGATGTCGCAGGGACCGGGTGGTGCCCCGCAGATGGCGGAGCCGACGCGGCTGCCCGCCGTCACCGGCCCGCTGACCCTGGTTCCGCTCCAGGGCGGCGGCATGCGCGTCGCCATGCGCCAGCCCGACACCTCCCGCGTGGTCGTCGCCGACCGGCCGGCGGACGACGGCTGGCGGGTGTCGGCCCAGTGCGAGCCGCTCGGCGGCTACGGCCGTGTCGCCATCGCCCAGTCGGGGACCACCACCGTGCTCGCCGACCGCGACGGCAAGGGCGGCATCCGGCTGTCCGCCGGCTCGGGGCGTCCGGGCCCGTGGCAGGGTCCGGGCATCACCCACCGCGGCACGCCCGGCATGGCCCAGGACGCGCAGGGCCGCACGGTCGCGGTCGTCCTCGGCATGGACGGGAAGCTGAGCACCGCCCGCCAGCAGGGTGCGGGCAAGCAGACGTTCACGGGCTGGACCTCCCACGACGGCAAGCCGCAGACCGACGTCGCCTCGTAGCGGCTCGGCGACTGCGCCCGGCACCGCCGCGGTCCCGGCAACGGAAACGGCCCTTCGACCGGCACATACCGGACGAAGGGCCGTCGGCGCGCTCGGGCGGGAAACCGCGCCGGTTCCGGGCCGCGGTCACAGGTCCGCGGCCCGAGGGCGTCCTCAGCCCGCCACGGGCGCGTTCCCGGCCCGCGTCGTGAGCCGGTCCACTATCAGCCGGTTGATCTCCCTCTGATGGTTGGCCAGGAAGAAGTGGCCGCCGGGGAACACGTGGAAGTCGAAGGCGCCGTCGGTGTGATCGCCCCACGCCCTGGCCTCCGCCACCGTGACCTTCGGGTCGTCGTCACCGGTCAGGCCGACGACCGGGCAGCGCAGCGGCTCCCCCGGCTCGTAGGTGTACGTCTCGGCGGCACGGTAGTCGGCGCGGATGGCCGGCAGGACCATGCGCAGGACTTCCTCGTCGCCGAGGATCTGCGTATTGGTGCCGCTCAGGCTCCTCAGCTCGCGCAGGATGCCCTCGTCGTCGCGCTCGTGCACCGTCTCGTGCCGTGGGGCCGAGGGCGCACGGCGGCCGGAGGCGAAGACACCGGCGAGGACGGTGCCACGCTCGCGCTCGAAGCGCCGGGCGATCTCGAACGCGAGCGTGGCGCCCATGCTGTGCCCGAAGAGCGCCAACGGCTTCTCCGCCCAGGGCAGCAGGGCGGCGAAGACCCGGTCGGCGAGGTCGGGGATGTTGTCGATCAGCGGTTCCTTGCGGCGGTCCTGGCGCCCGGGGTACTGCACGCACAGCACCTCGACGGACTCCGGCATGGCCTGGGACACCGGGAAGAAGAAGCTCGCGGAGCCGCCGGCGTGCGGCAGGCAGACCAGCCGGACGTCACTGTCGGGGCGCGGGTGGAACCTGCGGATCCACAGGCCGTTGTCCTCGGTGTCCCGGCCGGCCGGGTCGGTGTTGTCGATCACGAACGGTGTTTCCTTTCAAGGGTGTTCACGACGTGCGGGGAGGAGGAGCGGTGAGGTGTGCGGTGGGCCCCCGTGGGAGCCCACCGCACACCCGTTTCACACCGTGCTCACTCCCCCTCGGTGCGCAGCTTAATGAGCCACTCGTCGACGGCGGCCGCGGCGGAGTCCGCGTACCGCTCCATCATCGTGTAGTGGTTGCCGGGCACTTCGGTGACGGTCGAGGCGTGCTCCGGCGGGGCCGGGCGGTCGTCGGGACCGGCCGTGCCGTCGGCCATCCACTCCGCGGCGCGGACGACGAGGGTCGGCGCGGAGACCTCGGGAGCCTCCCAGCCGTCGAAGACGCGCAGGTAACCGCCCATCGCCGTCAGCTGGGTGCCGGGCGCGGAGATGAACTCGAAGCGCTCGGACGACTCCTGGGCCACCGCCGACTGGAAGCGGTCGGCCATGTTCTCGCGGCGGGTGAAGCTGTCGAGCATCGCGATGCCCCGCACCGGGCGGCCCAGTCGCTGGAGCCGGCAGGCCACGGCGTGCGCGACCCAGCCGCCGGAGGAGTACCCGACGAGCACGACCGGCTCGTCGCCCACGCTCCGCTCGATGGCCTCGGTGTGCACCTGGACGAGCGCGTCGACGTCGGCCGGGAGCGCCTCGCCGGGGGCGAAACCGGGCTCGGGCATCGCCCAGATGCTGCGCCGGCCGGAGAAGCCGGCGGCGAACCGGGCGTACTGATGGACGCCCGAGGGCGCCATGTACGGGCCGAAGCAGACCAAGTGCGGGTCCGCGGTGCCCGCGGCCAGGCGGACCGGGGTGATCCGGTGGCCGGCCGCGCCGGCCGTGTCGAAGACCGGTCGCAGACGTGAGGCACTCTGGACCATCTCGATCCCCTCGGCGAGCCTGCCCTGCCGGCCGGCTTCCTGGTAGAGGGTGACGATGATGTCCTCCGGCTCCGCCGGTGCCGCGTCCTGGCCCGTCCCGGGCGCCGCCTCGGTGCGGCGGCCCTCCGCGAGCATGCCCCGCAGCCGCTCGCCGACCTCGGCCGGCGTGGGGTGGTCGAAGACCAGGGTGCTCGGCAGCCGCAGGCCGGTGGCCCGGCCGAGGCGCTTGCCGAGCTCGACCGCGGTGAGCGAGTCGAAGCCCAGCTCCAGGAAGACCTGCCGGTCCAGGACCGCGTCCTTGGAGGCGTGGCCGAGGACGGCGGCGGCCTCCGCCCGTACGAACTCCACGATCGCCGCACCGTGTTCGGCCGGTTCCAGCCCGGCCAGCCGCCGGACCAGCGGCGGTTCGCTGCCGGCGCCCTCCGCGGTCTCGCCCTCCTGCTCGGCGAGGAAGCGGACGACCTCGGGGAGGTCGCCGATGAGGGGGCTGGTGCGGGCCACGGTGAACCCGGGCACGAACCGCGCCCAGTCGACGTCGGCGACGACCAGCGTCGTCTCGTCGCGCTCCACCGCGCGGCGCAGCGCCAGGACGCCCGCCTCGGGGCTCATGGCGTCCAGGCCGCGCAGCCGCAGCCGCTCCTCGGCGGTGGCGTCGACCATGCCACCACCGCCCCACAGACCCCAGGAGATGGAGGTGGCGGTGAGTCCGCGGGCGCGCCGGTGCTCGGCCAGGGCGTCGAGCGAGGCGTTGGCGGCCGCGTAGGCGGACTGCCCGCCGCTGCCCCAGGCGGCGGCTCCGGAGGAGAACAGCACGAAGGCGTCCAGCTCCCGGTCGCCCAGGAGTTCGTCCAGGTGTGCCGCGCCCGCGGCCTTCGCACCGAGCACGTCGGCGAATTCCGCCACGTCGGTGTCCATGAGCATGGCCGGTGTGCCGACGCCCGCGGCGTGCACCACGGCGGTCAGCGGCGGCAGGGCGGCGAGGGAGCCGAGGAGCCCGGCGACCGCGTCCCGGTCCGCCATGTCGCAGGCGGCGATGGTCACCCGGGCGCCGAGCGCCTCCAGTTCGCCCTTCAGCTCCTCGGCGCCGTCGGCGGCCGGGCCCCGGCGGCCGGTGAGCACCAGGTGCTCGGCGCCGGCGCCGGCCAGCCAGCGGGCGACCTGCCCGCCGATGTAACCGGTGCCGCCGGTGACCAGGACGGTGCCGCGCGGCTCCCAGGGCCGGCCGTCCTCCGCCGGGGTCTCGCCCCGGGCCAGGCGACGGGCGTACGTGCCGTGGTCGCGGACCGCGATCTGGTCCTCGCCGGTGGCGCCGGACAGCGCGGCGGCGAGCCGGCGTGCCGTACGGCCGTCCGAGGGCTCCACGCCCTCGGGCAGGTCGACGAGACCGCCCCACAGCGCGGGGTGCTCCAGGGCCACCACCCGGCCCAGCGCCCACACCTGTGCCTGCCGGCCGGTGCCGGCCGTGTCGGCGGGGCCGGTGGTGACGGCGCCGCGGGTGACGCACCACAGCGGGGTGTTCGGGGCGGCGTCGCCGAGTGCCTGCACCAGGGTCAGGGTGGCGGCGAGGCCGCCGGGCACCACGGGGTGGTCCGGGTACGGCCGGTCGTCGAGCCCGAGCAGCGAGACGACCGCGGTGAAGCCGTCGCCTGCCTCGCTCAGCCGGCGGGCCAGGTCCGCGCGGCCCTCGGTGGCGTCCACGGCCAGCTGTACGGCCTGGGCGCCGTGCGCGGTGAGGGAGCCGATCACCGTTTCGACGGCCGGGTCGCCGGCCGCGTCGCGCGGTACGGCCACCAGCCAGGTGCCGGTCAGGGCGGGCCGGGCCGGCTCGGTCACGGGCTTCCAGGTGACGCGGTAGCGCCACCGGTCGGTCAGGGACTCGTCCTGGCGGCGCCGGTGCCAGGCCGACAGGGCCGGGAGCACCGAGCGCAGGGGCGTGTCCTCGTCCATGCCGAGCCCGCCGGCCAGCGTGCCGAGGTCACCGCGCTCGACGGCTTCCCAGAACTCGGCGTCCACGGCCGAGGTCACGGTCTCCTGGCCGTCCGCCGTGCCCTCGGCGGCGGTGAGCCAGTACCGCTGCCGCTGGAACGGGTAGGTGGGCAGCCCCACCGTCGCCACGTCCCAGCCGGCGAACACCGCGCGCCAGTCCACCGGCACGCCGTGGGCGTATGCCTCGCCCAGCGAGGTGAGGAAGCGGCGGGTGCCGCCGTCGCCGCGCCGCAGCGTCGGCACGACGACTTCCTGTCCGCCCTCCCCGACGGCGGCCTCGAGGGTCTCCTGGAGGCCGTAGGCCAGCACGGGGTGCGGGCTGATCTCGATGAACACCTGGTGGCCGTCGGCCAGCAGCTGCCGGGTGGCCTGCTCGAACCGTACGGTCTGCCGCAGGTTGCGGTACCAGTACGCGGCGTCGAGCGGCGTGTCCACCAGGGTGCCGGTCACCGTGGAGCAGAACGGCACCTTGGGGGCGCCGGGGTTCATCTCCGCCAGCACCTCGGCGAGTTCGTCACGGATGACCTCGACCTGGACGCAGTGCGAGGGGCAGTCCACCTTGAGTCGCTTGGCGGCCACGCCCTCCGTCTCGCAGAGCTCCAGCAGTTCCTCCAGGGCGTCGAGGTCACCGGCGACCACGACCGTACGGGGCCCGTTGACGGCGGCGACGCTCAGCCGCCCGTCCCACCGGGTCAGCCGCTCGGTGACCTGTGCCTCGCTCTCGGGCATGGACACCATGCCGCCCAGGCCCGAGAGCCTGCTCAGCAGCCGGCTGCGGCGCACCACGAGGCGGGCCGCGTCGTCGAGGGTGAGGGCGCCGGCGACGCAGGCCGCCGCGATCTCGCCCTGCGAGTGCCCGACGACGGCCGCGGGCCGTACGCCGCAGGCGCGCCACAGTTCCGCGAGGGAGACCATGACGGCCCACAGCACGGGCTGGATGTCGTCGACCCGCTCCAGGGTGGGCGCGCCGGCGGTCTCCCGCAGCACGTCCTCCAGGGTCCAGTCGACGAACGGCTCCAGCGCCCGGCCGCAGGCGTCCATCCACTGCCGGAACACCGGGGAGGTGTCGAGCAGTTCCACCGCCATGCCGGCCCACTGCGAGCCCTGGCCGGGGAAGACGAAGACGGGCTGCCGGCCGGCCGTGGCCGAGCCGCGGGCGGTCCGCTCGTCGGGGAGGCCCGAGGCGAGCGCGTCGAGCGAGGCGGCGAGTCCGGTGGCGTCGGTGCCCACGACCACGGCCCGCTGGTCGAAGGCGGTACGGGTGGTGGCGAGCGAGTACGCGACGTCGTGCGGCCGGGGGCCGGATCCGTCCCGCAGCAGCTCGGCCAGCCGGCCCGCCTGCTCCTCCAGTGCCTCGGCCGACCGGGCGGACAGCACCAGGGGGACGGTCACGGGTTCGACGACGGGCGATTCCTGGGGTGCGGCGGCCTCGGTGGCCGGCTCGGCCCCGGGCGCCTCCTCGATGATGACGTGGGCGTTGGTGCCGCTCACGCCGAAGCCGGACACACCGGCCCGCCGGGGGCGGCCGTTCGGCGCCCAGGCGACGGGCTCGGTGAGCAGCCGTACCGCGCCCGACGACCAGTCGACGTGCGAGGTGGGTTCGCTCACGTGCAGGGTCCTGGGCAGGACGCGGTGGCGGAGGGCCTGCACCATCTTGATGATGCCGCCCGCGCCGGCCGCGGCCTGGGTGTGACCGATGTTCGACTTGAGCGAGCCCAGCCACAGCGGCCGGTCGTCGCCGCGCTCCTGCCCGTACGTGGCCAGCAGCGCGTTCGCCTCGATGGGGTCGCCCAGCGAGGTGCCCGTGCCGTGCGCCTCGACGACGTCGACGTCGGCCGCCGACAGCCCGGAGTTGGCGAGGGCCTGGCGGATGACGCGCTGCTGCGCCCGGCCGCTGGGGGCGGTCAGGCCGTTGGAGGCACCGTCCTGGTTGATCGCGGAGCCACGGACGACGGCGAGGACCTCGTGGCCGTTGCGGCGGGCGTCGGAGAGCCGCTCGACGAGCAGCAGCGCCGCGCCCTCGCTGAAGGACGTGCCGTTGGCGTCGGTGGAGAACGCCTTGCAGCGGCCGTCCGCGGACAGCGCCCGCTGGCGGCTGAACTCCACGAAGGCGCCGGAGCTGGACATGACGGTCACACCGCCGGCCAGCGCCATGTCGCACTCACCCCGGCGCAGCGCGGTGGCGGCCATGTGCAGGGCCACCAGCGACGCCGAGCAGGCCGTGTCGACCGTCACGGCCGGGCCTTCGAGCCCGAGCGTGTAGGAGATGCGGCCGGAGATGACGCTGGCCGCGTTGCCGGTGCCCAGGTACCCCTCGACGCCGTCCGGCACCTCCAGGTGCCGGCGTACGTAGTCCTGGTAGCCGGAGCCGACGAACACGCCGGTCCGGCTGCCCCGTACGGTCGTCGGGTCGATGCCGGCCCGCTCGAAAGCCTCCCAGGAGGTTTCCAGGAGCAGTCGCTGCTGCGGGTCCATGGCCACGGCCTCGCGCGGCGAGATGCCGAAGAACGCCGGGTCGAAGTCGGGCAGGTCGTAGAGGAAACCGGCCTCCCGCGCGTACGTCGTGCCCTCGTGGTCGGGGTCGGGGTGGTACATCCCCTCCAGGTCCCAGCCGCGGTTGGTGGGGAAGGGCCCCATGGCGTCGGTGCCCTCGTCGACGAGCCGCCACAGGTCCTCGGGCGTGCGCACGCCGCCGGGCAGCCGGCAGCTCATGGCCACGATGGCGATCGGCTCGTCCTCGGCGGCCGTGACCGCCGCCTCGGGCGCGGCGCTCGCCTCGGCGCCCAGCAGCTCCCCGAGCAGCCATTCGCCGAGGGCCGCGGCCGTCGGGTAGTCGAAGACCAGCGTGGAGGGCAGCCGTGCCCCGGTCACCCGGCTCAGCCGGTTGCGCAGCTCGACGGCCGTCAGCGAATCGAAGCCGAGCTCGCGGAACGCCCGGTCGGGCTCGATCTGTTCCGGCCCGCTGTGCCCCAGCACGGCGGCCGCCTCGGCGCGTACGAGCTCCACGAGGGTGCGTGTACGGTCCTCGGGTTCGGCGGCCGTGAGGGTGCGGCGCAGGGCCGCGGCGGTGTCCGAGAGGCCCTCGTCGGCGGGGCGCGCGGCCTCGCGCAGTTCGGGCAGGTCGCCGAGGAGCGGGCTGGGCCGGCTCACGGTGAACGTGGGCGCGAACACCTCCCAGTCCACGTCGGCCACCGTCACCGCGGTCTCGTCGCGCGTCAGCGCCTGGGCGAGGGCGGAGACCGCCGACGCGGCGGGCATCAGCCGCAGGCCGCGGCGGGCCAGGCTCTCGGCGACACCCTCGCCGCCGGCCATGCCACCGTCACCCCACGGGCCCCAGGAGACGGCCGTGGCCGTCAGACCGCGCGCCCGGCGGGCGGCGGCGAGGGCGTCGAGGAAGGCGTTGGCCGCCGAGTACGCGGCCTGGCCGCCACCGCCCCAGATGCCGGCGATCGAGGAGAACAGGACGAACGCGTCCAACTGCCGGTCGCCCAGCAGCTCGTCCAGGTGCACCGCGCCGGCCACCTTCGCCGACAGCACCTCCGCGAACACCTCCGGGGTGGTGTCGGAGAGCATTCCGGGCGTCTCCACGCCCGCGGTGTGCACGACGGCCGTGAGTTCCGGCTCGCCGGACAGCCCGTCGAGAAGGGCGGTCACGGCGTTGCGGTCGGCGACGTCGCAGGCCGCGATCGTCACCCGGGCACCGAGCGCCTCCAGCTCGGCACGCAGCTCGTCCGAACCCCGCGCGGCAGGGCCGCGACGGCTGGTCAGGACCAGATGCTCCGCACCCGCACCGGCCAGCCAACGGGCCACATGCCCGCCCAACGCACCCGTACCACCGGTGACGAGGACGGTCCCGCGCGGCTGCCACGGCTCGCCCGACGGGCGGGAAGTGGTCAGGTGACCGAGACGGCGGGCCTGCACGCCCGTGTCACGGACGGCCACCTGGTCCTCGCCGTCGCCGCCCGTGAGGACACCGGTCAGCCGGGACAGCGCCCGCGCGTCCAGCGTCTCCGGCAGGTCCACGAGCCCGCCCCAACGGTGCGGGTACTCCAGCGCGGCCACCCGGCCGAGGCCCCAGACCTGCGCCTGGGCCGGGTGGGTCGGCGCGTCGGACGCCCCGGTGGAGACGGCGCCCCGCGTGACGCACCACAGCGGTGCGTCGACCTCGGCGTCACCCAGCGCCTGGACGAGCGCCAGGGTCAGGGCGAGCCCTTGCGAAAGGTCCGGGCCGCCGGGCGGTGACGCGACGTCGTCCAAGGCGAGCAGGGAGACCACGCCGGCCGGCCGGGGACCGTCACCAGCTTCGCGCAGGAGAGCGGCGAGGGTCTCGCGGTCGGCTGCCCCGTCGACGGTCAGGGTGGTGGTGTGGGCGCCTCGGGCGGCCAGTGCCTCACCGAGCGCGACGCCGGTCTCGTGTGCCACCGCGCCGGCTGTCGTCAGGAGCAGCCACCGGCCACTCGCCGACGCGCGCCCGGTCTCGACCACACGCTGCCAGGTGACCCGGTACTGCCAGGCGTCGGCGGTGGACTGCTGCCGCGCCTCCAGTACGGGCGCGTCCAGCCAGTAGCGCTGGTGGTGGAAGGCGTAGGTGGGCAGGTCCACGGCGCGGGCGCCGGTGCCCGCGAAGAACACGTCCCAGTCGACGGGGGTGCCGTTGACGTGGAGGTGGGCGAGGGCGGTGGTGAGGGCGATGTCCTCCGGGCGGTCGGTGCGCAGGGACGGGATCGCGGTGGCGGTCTCGTCCAGGGAGTCCTGGGCCATGGCGGTCAGGACACCGCCGGGGCCGATCTCCAGGAAGGTACGGGCGCCTTCCGCAGCCAGCGTGGTGACCGCGTCGGCGAAACGGACCGCCTGACGGACGTGGCGGACCCAGTACTCCGGGTCGCACAGCTCGTCGGGCGAGACCAACTGGCCGGTGAGGGTGGACACGATGGGAATCGCCGGAGCGGAGAACGACAGCCCCTCCGCGACCGTACGGAACTCCGCCAGCATCGGCTCCATCAACGGCGAGTGGAAGGCGTGGGAGACCGACAGGCGCTTGGTCTTGCGGCCCTCCAGGCGGCCGACGACAGCCATGACCGCGTCCTCGGCGCCGGACAGGACCACGGAGGTGGGCCCGTTGACCGCCGCGATGCCCGCCTCGGACTCGAAACCGGCCAGCAACGGAAGGATCTCCTCCTCCGTCGCCTGCACCGCCACCATCACACCACCACGCGGCAGCGCCTGCATCAGCCGGCCACGAGCCGCCACGAGAGCCGCAGCATCAGCGAGAGACAGCACCCCCGCCACGTGCGCCGCAGCCAGCTCACCGATCGAATGACCGGCCAGCACATCCGCCCGCACACCCCACGACTCCACCAACCGGAACAGAGCGACCTCGACCGCGAACAACGCAGGCTGCGTAAAGCCCGTCTCATTCAGCGGCCCGGCGTCCGTGCCGAACATGACCTCGCGCAGGGGCCGGTCGAGGTGGACGTCCAGGTGCGCGCACACGGCGTCGAAGGCGTCCGCGAAGGCCGGGAACGCGTCGTACAGCTCCGCTCCCATGCCCGGTCGCTGGCTGCCCTGCCCGGAGAAGAGCAGGGCGAGCTTGTTGTCGGGTGCGGCGACGGCGGCGGCCACCGCCGGGGACGGCTTGTCGTCGACGAGTTTGCGCAGCCCGTCCAGGAAACCGTCGCGGTCGTCGGCGACGACCGCCGCGCGGTGCTCCAGGGCGGCGCGGGAGGTGGCCAGCGAAAGGCCGACGTCCGGGAGTCCGAGTTCGGGGTGCTCGGTCATGTGGAGGAGCAGTCGGTCGGCCTGGCGGCGCAGGGACTGCGCGGTGTTGCCCGACAGGAGCCAGGGGATGCCGCGGCCTGCTGCCGGAGCGGGTTCGGCGGGTTCGGCCGGCGCGGTCTCCGGGGCCTGCTCGATGATCACGTGGGCGTTGGTGCCGCTGACGCCGAAGGCGGAGACGCCGGCGCGGCGGGTGCGGCCGTCGGCGGGCCAGGCGACGGGCTCGGTGAGGAGCTCGACGTCACCGGTGGACCAGTCGACGTGCGGGGTGGGCTCGTCGACGTGCAGGGTCTTCGGCAGCAGCCCGTGTTCGAGAGCCTGCACGATCTTGATGATGCCGCCGACGCCCGCCGCGGCCTGGGTGTGCCCGAGGTTCGACTTCAGCGAGCCCAGCCACAGCGGCCGGTCCTCGGGCCGGTCCTGCCCGTACGTCGCGAGCAGTGCCTGCGCCTCGATCGGGTCACCCAGCGTGGTGCCCGTACCGTGCGCCTCGACGACGTCGACGTCGGCGGGCGTCAGGCCGGCGCTCTCCAGCGCCTGCCGGATGACGCGCTGCTGCGCGGGCCCGTTGGGAGCGGTGAGGCCGTTGGAGGCACCGTCCTGGTTGACGGCGCTGCCCCGGACGACGGCGAGGACGCGGTGGCCGTTGCGTTCGGCGTCGGAGAGGCGCTCCACGAGCAGCAGGCCGACGCCCTCGCCCCAGCCGGTGCCATCGGCGGCACCGGCGAAGGGCTTGCAGCGGCCGTCGGGCGCCAGGCCGCGCTGGCGGCTGAACTCGATGAACGCGTTGGGGCTGGACATGACGGTCACGCCGCCCGCGAGGGCCATCGCGCACTCGCCGCGCCGCAGGGCCTGCACGGCGAGGTGGAGCGCCACGAGGGAGGACGAGCACGCCGTGTCCACCGTCATGGCGGGGCCTTCGAGGCCGAAGGTATAGGCGATGCGGCCGGAGACGACGCTGCCGGAGCTGCCGGTCCCGATGTAGCCCTCCAGGTCCTCGGGGACGCTCAGCAGGCGTGCCGCGTAGTCCTGATAGCCGGAGCCGATGAAGACGCCGGTGCGGGTTCCGCGCAGGGCGGTCGGGTCGAGGCCGGCGCGTTCGAACGCCTCCCAGGAGATCTCCAGCAGCAGCCGCTGCTGGGGGTCCATGGCGAGGGCCTCGCGCGGCGAGATCCCGAAGAACATGGGGTCGAAGTCGCCGACGTCGTGGAGGAAGCCGCCGTCCTTGGCGTACGTGGTGCCGGATTTGTCCGGATCGGGGTCGTAGAGCGTCTCCAGGTCCCAGCCGCGGTCGGTCGGGAAGCCGGACACGGCATCGCGGCCTTCGGCGACCAGGCGCCACAGTTCCTCCGGCGAGCGCACGTCGCCGGGGAACCGGCAGCTCATGGAGACGATCGCGATCGGCTCGTCGTCGGAGGCGGTGGTGGTGAGGGTGCCCGCACCGGCCGGGTCCGCCGTCGCCGTGCCGTGGGCCAGCGCGCCCGTCAGCTCGGTGCGCAGGTGGACGGCGAGCACGGCGGGCGACGGGTGGTCGAAGACGAGGGTGGAGGGAAGGGCGATGCCGGTGGCCTTGGTGAGGCGGTTGCGGAGCTCGACGGCGGTGAGGGAGTCGAAGCCCAGCTCGCGGAAGGCGCGTTCGGAGGCGACCGCTTCGATGCCGCTGTGGCCGAGCACGGCGGCGGCCTCGGTCCGTACGAGTTCGAGGACGGCGCGGGCCTGGTCGGCCGGGGAGAGGCCGGTCACCCGCCGCACGAAGGCGGGCACGGTGTCGGCGGTCCCGGTGTCCTCGCCGGCCGCGGCCGCGAGGGCGGCGCGTACGTCCGGCAGGTCGTCGAGGAGCGGGCTGGGCCGCAGCAGGGTGAACGCGGGCGCGAACCGGTCCCAGGCCACGTCGGCGACGGTCACCGTCGTCTCGTCCCGCTCCAGGACGCCGCGCAGCGCGGAGACCGCGAGTTCGGGCGCCAGGGCGGTGAGTCCGCGCCGCCGGAGCCGGTCCTCGGCGTCCCCGTCCTCGACCATGCCGCCGTCGGCCCAGGGACCCCAGGCCACGGCGGTCGCGGCGAGGCCGCGCGCCCGGCGGCGTTCGGCCAGCGCGTCGAGGGAGGCGTTCGCGACGGAGTAGGCCGCCTGGCCGCCCGCGCCCCAGACGCCGGAGATCGAGGAGAAGAGGACGAACGCGTCCAACTGCCGGTCGCCCAGCAGCTCGTCCAGGTGCACCGCACCGGCCACCTTCGCCGACAGCACCTCCGCGAACGCCTCCGGGGTGGTGTCGGAGAGCATTCCGGGGGTGCCGATGCCGGCCGCGTGGACGACGGCGGTGAGTTCGCAGTCGCCGGGCAGTCCGTCGAGGAGGGCGGTCACGGCGTCGCGGTCGGCGACGTCGCAGGCCGCGATCGTCACCCGGGCACCGAGCGCCTCCAGCTCGGCACGCAGCTCGTCCGAACCCTGCGCGGCGGGACCGCGACGGCTGGTCAGGACCAGATGCTCGGCACCCGCACCGGCCAGCCAACGGGCCACATGCCCGCCCAACGCGCCCGTACCACCGGTGATCAGCACGGTTCCGCGCGGCTGCCATGCCGCGCCCGCCTTGGCGGCGGCCTGGGGCGCCCGTACCAGACGGCGTACGAACACACCCGAGCCCCGGACCGCGAGCTGGTCCTCGGCACCGGCGTCGGCCAGTACGGCGGCCAGGCGGCGGCCGGCGCGGTCGTCGACCGCGTCGGGCAGGTCGACGGCACCGCCCCAGCGGCCGGGGTGTTCGAGGGCCGCCACGCGGCCGAGCGCCCAGACCTGCGCCTGGTGGGGGCTGCGGATCGGGTCGGAGGAGCCGATCGAGACGGCGCCCCGGGTGGCGCACCACAGCGGCGCGTCCACGTCGGCGTCGCCCAGGGCCTGGACGAGCGCCAGGGTGGTGGCCAGGCCGGCGGTCATCGCACCGTGGGCCGGGGACGGCCGCTCGTCGACGGCGAGCAGGGAGAACACCCCGGTGACGGAGGTGGCGTCGGTGAGCGCGGTGCGCAGTTGTTCGGCGAGCGCGGCGCGGTCGGTGGCCGCGTCCGTGGTGACGACCCGGACGTCGGCTCCGTGCTCACGGAGGGTCCGGAGCGTGTCCGACGCCCACGCGTCGTCGGCGAGGCTGTCGGGCAGCACGGCCAGCCAGGTACCGGAGAGACGCGTGCCCTTGAGGTCGGCGAGCGCGGCCGACGGCTTCCAGGCGACCTGGTAGCGCCAGGCGTCGACGGTCGACTGCTCGCGGAGCTTGCGCCGCCAGGAGGACAGCGCGGGCAGCACAGAACTGAGCGGCGCGTCGTCCGCCACGTCGATCCGCCCGGCGAAGGCCGCGAGGTCCCCGCTCTCGACCGACTCCCAGAACCCGGCCTCGGCGGGGTCGACGGCGGCTTCCCGGCCGGACGCCGAGTCGGTGCCCTCCAGCCAGTACTGGGCGCGCTGGAAGGCGTAGGTGGGGAGATCGACGCGCCGGGCGTCACGACCGGCGAAGACGGCGTGCCAGTCGAGGGGGACGTCGTTGATGTGGAGGTGGGCGAGGGCGGTGATGACCGCCTCGGGCTCGGGGCGGTCGGTGCGCAGGGACGGGATCGCGGTGGCGGTCTCGTCCAGGGAGTCCTGAGCCATGGCGGTCAGGACACCGCCGGGGCCGATCTCCAGGAAGGTGCGGGCGCCTTCCGCAGCCAGCGTGGTGACCGCGTCGGCGAAACGGACCGCCTGACGGACGTGACGGACCCAGTACTCCGGGTCGCACAGCTCGTCCGCCGCCACCAACTGGCCGGTGAGGGTGGAGACGATCGGAATCGCCGGAGCGGAGAACGACAGCCCCTCCGCGACCGTACGGAACTTTGCCAGCATCGGCTCCATCAACGGCGAGTGGAAGGCATGCGAGACCGGCAGGCGCTTGGTCTTACGACCCTCCAGGCGGCCGACCACCGCCATGACCGCGTCCTCGGTGCCGGAAAGGACCACCGACGTCGGCCCGTTGACCGCCGCGATGCCCGCCTCGGACTCGAAACCGGCCAGCAACGGAAGGACTTCTTCCTCCGTCGCCTGAACCGCCACCATCACACCACCACGCGGCAGCGCCTGCATCAACCGGCCACGAGCCGCCACCAATGCCGCCGCGTCCGCCAGTGAGAGAACCCCGGCCACATGCGCAGCCGCCAGCTCACCGATCGAATGACCGGCCAGATGGTCCGCCCGCACACCCCACGACTCGACCAAGCGGAACAGAGCCACCTCGACCGCGAACAACGCGGGCTGCGTAAAGCCCGTCTCGTTCAGCGCACCGGCGTCCTCGCCGAAGATGACATCCCGCAGAGGCTCCCCGACGCACGCGTCGAGCTCGGCGCACACGGCGTCGAATGCCTCGGCGAAGGCCGGGAACGACGCGTACAACTCGCGCCCCATTCCCAACCGCTGACTCCCCTGACCCGAGAACAACACCGCGAGCTTGCCCTCGCGCCCCGCCTCGCCCTCGACCACCTGGGCCGAAGAAGAACCCTCGGCAACCGCCCGCAGCCCGGCCGTCAGTTCGTCGAGGTCCGAACCGACCACGACCGCACGGTGCTCCAGCGCCGCCCGCGAGGTCGCCAAGGAGTAGGCGACGTCGACCGCTCGGGCGTCCGCCACGCCCAGGACGTGGGAGAGCAGCCGCTCGGCCTGTTCGCGAAGGGCGGCCGTGTTGCGGGCGGAGATCGTCCACGCCACGGGCGCCCGGTCCTCGGCGGGGCTGCTCTCGGCGCGGGTCGCCTCGGCGGCTTCGGGGCCGCCGGGGGCCGTGGGGGCCTGCTCGATGATGGTGTGGGCGTTGGTGCCGCTGACACCGAACGACGAGACGGCGGCGCGGCGCGGGCGGTCGCCCTCGGGCCACTCCACGGGCTCGGTCAGCAGCCGGACCGCGCCCGACGTCCAGTCGATGTGCGGGGAGGGCTGCTCCGCGTGCAGGGTCTTGGGCAGCTTCTCGTGCTGGAGCGCCTGCACCATCTTGATGATGCCGCCGACGCCCGCCGCGGCCTGGGTGTGCCCGATGTTCGACTTCAGCGAGCCCAGCCACAGCGGCCGGTCCTCGGGCCGGTCCTGCCCGTACGTGGCGAGCAGCGCCTGCGCCTCGATCGGGTCGCCCAGGGTCGTGCCCGTACCGTGCGCCTCGACGACGTCGATGTCCGCCGGGGACAGGCCGGCGCTCGCCAGCGCCTGCCGGATCACCCGCTGCTGTGCCGGGCCGTTGGGGGCGGTGAGGCCGTTGGAGGCGCCGTCCTGGTTGACGGCGCTGCCGCGTACCACCGCGAGGACGGGGTGGCCGTGGCGCTGGGCGTCGGAGAGCCGCTCCACCAGGAGCATGCCGACGCCCTCGCCCCAGCCGGTGCCGTCCGCGTCGGCCGCGAAGGACTTGCAGCGGCCGTCGACCGCGAGGCCGCGCTGGCGGCTGAACTCGGTGAACATGCCCGTGTTCGCCATGATGGCGGCGCCCCCGGCGAGGGCCATCGAGCATTCGCCCTCGCGCAGTGCCTGTACGGCGAGGTGGAGGGCCACCAGCGACGAGGAGCAGGCCGTGTCGACCGTGACGGCCGGGCCTTCGAGGCCGAAGGTGTAGGAGACGCGGCCCGAGGCGACGCTGGGGGCCGTGCCGGTGAGCAGGAAGCCTTCGAGCTCTTCGAGGGCGTCGCCGCCGCCGGCGTAGCCCTGGTAGGCGAGGCCGACGAAGACGCCGGTGCGGGAGCCCTTGACGGACAGCGGGTCGAGGCCGGCGCGTTCGAAGGTCTCCCAGGCGATCTCCAGCAGCAGGCGCTGCTGGGGGTCGGTGGCGAGGGCCTCGCGCGGGGACATCCCGAAGAAGCCGGGGTCGAAGCGGCCCGCCTCGTGGAGGAAGCCGCCTTCCCGCGTGTAGCAGGTGCCGGACTTCTCGGGGTCGGGGTCGTAGAGGCCGTCGAGGTCCCAGCCGCGGTCGGTGGGGAAGCCGGAGACGGCGTCGGCGCCGTTCTCGACGAGCTGCCAGAGCTGTTCGGGGCTGCTGACCTGCCCGGGGTAGCGGCAGCTCATCGCCACGATGGCGATGGGTTCCTGGTCCTTCGTCTCCACCTCGTGCAGTCGGCGCCGGGTCTGCTTCAGATCCGCCGTCACACGCTTGAGGTAGTCGAGCAGCTTCTGCTCGTTCTCCATGTTTCGTTCACCCGCCAAGCAAAGAAGAGAAAAGTATGGATTCACGTGGCCCGGGGCCCGTGGGGTCAGGCGTTGACGGCTCAGGAACCGTCGAGTTCCTGGTCGATCAGGTCGAAGATGTCGTCGAGGGTCGCGGTTTCGAGCCGGTCGTCCGCCGTGTCCCGCGGCCGGCCGTCGGGCAGGTCGTCGGAGGGCGGGGTGTCGCTGAACTTGGCGAGCACGCCGTGCAGCCGCGCGCGGACGCGCGACCGGACGATGTCGTCGTCGTGGCCGATCGCGGTGAGGACCTTCTCCAGCTTGTCGATCTCGCCGAACACCGAGACTTCCGGTGCGGCCTGCCGGGGTGCGAGGTCGGTCCGTATCCGCTCGGCCAGTGCGACGGGGGTCGGGCTGTCGAAGACGAGGGTCGCGGGGAGGCGGAGTCCGGTCGCGGTGTTGAGCCGGTTGCGGAGTTCCACGGAGGTGAGGGAGTCGAAGCCGAGGGCCTTGAACTCGCGGGTGCGTTCGACGTCCTGGGGGCCGTCGAAGCCGAGCACGGCCGCCACCTGGGTGCGGACGACGTCGAGGAGGATGTCGTCCTGTTCGGCCTGCGAGCGGCCTTCGAGGCGCCGGGCGAGGTGGTCGGCACCGCCGGGCGCCGCCGTTTCGGCGGTGCGGCGGGCGGGTGCCTTGACCAGGCCGCGGAGGACGGCCGGTACGTTCGCCGGGGCGGCCGGGCGGCTCGCGGGGGCGAAGCGCACGGGCAGTACGACGGCGTCCTCGCCGCGGCAGGTGGCGTCGAAGAGCGCGAGGCCCTCTTCCGCCCGGAAGGCGACGACGCCGGAGCGTGCCATGCGCTCGCGGTCGGCGGCGTCGAGCTCGGCGGCCATTCCGCCGTCGGCCCAGGGGCCCCAGGCCATGGACGTCGCGGGCAGGCCCTCGGCGCGGCGCCGCTGGGCGAGGGCGTCGAGGTAGGCGTTGGCCGCGGCGTAGTTGCCCTGTCCGGCGCTGCCGAGGGTGGCGGCGACGGAGGAGAAGAGGACGAAGGCCGAGAGGTCGAGGTGGCGGGTCAGGTCGTGCAGGTGCAGGGCCGCGTCGGCCTTGGGACGCAGGACGGTGTCGAGGCGTTCGGGGGTGAGGCCGGCGACCGTGGCGTCGTCGAGGGTGCCGGCGGCGTGGACGACGGCGGTCAGCGGGTGCTGTGCGGGGATGTCCGCCAGGAGCTTCTCGACGGCGTCCCGGTCGGCGGCGTCGCAGGCGGTCACGGTGACGTCGGCGCCCAGGGCGGTGAGTTCGTCGCTCAGTTCCCGCGCGCCGTCGGCCGCGAGGCCGCGCCGGCTGGTGAGGAGGAGGTGGCGGACGCCGTGCTCGGTGACCAGGTGGCGGGCGACCGTGCCGCCGAGGGCGCCCGTGGCGCCGGTGACGAGGACCGTGCCGTGGGGGTCGAGGGGGGCCGGCACGGTGAGGACGAGCTTGCCGGTGTGCCGGGCCTGGCCGATGTGGCGCAGTGCCTCGCGGGCGTGGCGTACGTCCCAGGTGGTGACGGGCAGCGGTGTCAGGACGCCGCGCTCGAACAGCTCGACGAGGGCGTGGAGCATCTCCCCGATCCGGTCCAGGCCCGCTTCGATCGTGTCGAACGCCTGGTAGGCGGCGCCGTGGTGGTCGATGGCGATGCGTTCGGCGTCGCGGACGTCCGTCTTGCCCATCTCCAGGAAGCGGCCGCCCTTGGCGAGGACGCTCAGGGAGGCGTCGACGTACGCGCCGGCGAGGGAGTTGAGGACGACGTCGACACCCCGGCCGCCGGTGGAGGTCCGGAAGTGCTCGGCGAAGTCGAGCGTGCGGGAGGAGGCGAGGTGGGCGTCGTCCATGCCGGCCGAGCGCAGCACCTCCCATTTGCCGGGGCTCGCCGTGCCGTAGACCTCGGCGCCGAGGTGGCGGGCGAGCTGGGTGGCGGCCATGCCGACGCCGCCGGCGGCGGAGTGGACGAGGAGGCTCTGGCCGGGGCGCAGCCGGGCCAGGTCGACGAGGGCGTAGTAGGCGGTGAGGAAGACGATCGGCACGGAGGCGGCCTGGGCGAAGGTCCAGCCCTCGGGCATGCGGGCCACCATGCGGTGGTCGGCGACGGCGAGCGGTCCGAACGCCTCGGGGATCATGCCCAGGACGCGGTCGCCGGGTGCGAGGGCGGTGACGCCGGGGCCGGTCTCGACGACGATGCCGGCGGCCTCGCTGCCGAGGGTCGCGGCGCCCGGGTACATGCCGAGGGCGATGAGGGCGTCGCGGAAGTTGACGCCGGCGGCGCGCACGGCGATGCGTACCTGCCCGTCGGCCAGGGGCGCGGTGGCAGCGGGGTGGTCGGTGAGGGCGAGGTCGTCGAGGGTGCCGGTGCCGCTGGTGGTCACGCGCCAGGCGGTGGATCCGGGCGGCGGTACGAGGGCGTCGCCGGTGGTCCGGCGGGCCAGCCGTGGGGTGTGGGCGGTGCCGGCGCGCAGGGCGAGCTGCGGTTCGCCGGTGGCCAGGGCGGCGGGCAGGGCCCGTACGGACTCGGTGGTGCCGTCGAGGTCGAGCAGGACGACGCGGCCGGGGTTCTCGGACTGGGCCGAGCGGACGAGGCCCCACAGGGCGGCCTGCGCCGGGTCGGTGACGGTCTCGGCGGGCCCGGTGGCGACGGCGCCACGGGTGAGCAGGACCAGCCGCGCCTCCTCCGGCCGGTCCTCGGCGAGCCATGCCCGCAGGAGGTCCAGGGCGTGGCCGGTGGCGGCGCGTACGTCGTCGGCGGTGTCGCCGCCGGGCAGGGACCGTACGAGCACGATGTCCGGGGTGTCCGCGGAGGTGTCGAGCGCGGTGCGGGCCTCGATGTCCGTGCCGGCTTCGCGGAGGGCGGGGAGCAGGCCGCCGTCCGGGCCGTCGCCGAGGAGCGCCCAGCGGGCCCCCCGAGGGGCGTCGGCGAGGGTGAGGGCCGGCCAGGTGAGCCGGTAGAGGGCGTCGTGGTGCGCGGCGGGCCGCGCGGCGGCGAGCTGGTCGCTCGTCACGGGGCGCAGGACGAGGGAGTCGACGGAGGCGACGGGCCGGCCGCCGGCGTCGGTGGCCAGGAGCGACACGGCGTCGTGGCCGGTGGAGGCGAGCCGGACGCGGAGGGTGGTGGCGCCGGTGGCGTGCAGGGTCACGCCGTTCCAGGAGAAGGGGACGCGTCCCTGCCCGGTGTCCGGCAGGAGTCCGCCGAGGCCGACGGCGTGCAGTGCGGAGTCCAGGAGTGCCGGGTGGACACCGAAGCCGGTGACGTCCGTGGCGTCGGGCAGCGCCACCTCGGCGAACACCTCGTCGTCCCGGCGCCACAGGGCGCGCAGGCCCTGGAAGAGCGGACCGTAGCCGAAGCCGAGTTCGGTCAGGCGCTCGTAGTAGCCGTCGGCGGCGACCTCTTCCGCTCCGGCGGGCGGCCATTGCGCCTGCTCACCGGGGTCGGACGGCCCGGCGGGGGCCAGGGAGCCCGCCGCGTGGGAGGTCCACGGGGCGTCGTCGTCGGCGTCGTCCGGGCGCGAGAAGATCTCGACCGTGCGGCCGCCGGTGTCGTCGGCGCCGCCGACGGCGACCTGGAGGCGGAGGCCGCCCTGTTCGGGCAGGACGAGCGGCGCCCGGAGGGTCAGTTCCTCCACCCGGTCGCAGCCGGTCTCGTCGGCCGCCCGCAGGGCGAGGTCGACCAGGGCCGTACCGGGCAGCAGGACGGCGCCCATCACTTGGTGCTGCGCCAGCCAGGGCTGGGCGGACAGCGACAGACGGCCGGTCAGCAGTGCGCCCTCGCCGTCGGCGCGCCCGAGGACGGCGCCGAGCAGCGGGTGGTGCGCGGGCCGCAGCCCCACGCCGGTGAGGTCCCCGGCGGCGGGCCGCCCTTCGAGCCAGTGGCGGCGGCGCCGGAAGGCGTACGTGGGCAGCTCGACGCGGCGCGCGCCCCGGCCTTCGTACAGGGCGTTCCAGTCGGGTGAGACGCCGTGTACGTGCAGCTGGGCGAGGGCGGTGGTGAGGGCCTGCGGCTCCGGGCGGTCGGTGCGCAGGGCGGGGACGGCGAGGGTCGCGGGGGAGTCGGCCGCCTCGTCGCTCCCACCGGCCCCGTCGGCGAGGGCGGTCAGCACCCCGCCGGGGCCGATCTCCAGGCAGACGGTGGCTCCGGCGGCCCGCAGCGTGCTCAGCGCGTCGTCGAAGCGGACGGCCCGGCGGACGTGGCGGACCCAGTAGGCCGGGTCGCACAGTTCGGCGACCGTCGCGACCTGCCCGGTGAGGGCGGAGACGACCGGCGTCGAGGGCGCGGTGTAGGTGAGGGTCTCGGCGACGGCCCGGAACCCGTCCAGCATCGGCTCCATGAGTGGCGAGTGGAAGGCGTGCGAGACCGTGAGCCGCTTGGTCTTGCGGCCGTCGGCGGCGAGCCGCCCGGCGATGGCCGTCACCGCCGCCTCGGTGCCGGAGAGGACCACGGAGGCGGGCCCGTTGACCGCCGCGACGCCCGCCTCGTGCTCGTGGCCTGCGAGCAGCGGCAGCACCTCGGCCTCCGACGCCTGCACCGCCACCATGGCGCCACCGGCCGGCAGCGCCTGCATCAGCCGGCCGCGGGCGGTCACGAGCGTGGCCGCGTCCGCCGCCGGGAGCACACCGGCCACATGGGCCGCGGCCAGCTCGCCGATGGAGTGCCCGGCCAGGAAGTCCGGCCGCACGCCGAGGGACTCCACCAGCCGGAAGAGGGCGACCTCGACGGCGAACAGGGCGGGCTGGGTGTAGACCGTCCGGTTCAGCTGCTCGGCGTCGTCCGCGAACATCACCTCGCGAAGGGGCCGCTCGAGGTGGAGGTCCAGGTGGGCGCACACCTCGTCGAGGGCCTTGGCGAAGGCGGGATAGGCCGCGTACAGCTCGCGTCCCATGCCCGGGTGCTGGCTGCCCTGTCCGGAGAAGAGGAACGCGACCTTGTTCCTGCGGGCGCCGTCGCCCCGTACGACCGTTCCGCCGGTCCCGCCGGAGGCCAGTGCGCGCAGTCCGCGCAGCAGTTCGTCGCGGCCGGTGCCGACCACGGCGGCGCGGTGGGGCAGCGCGGCCCGGGTGGTGGCCAGCGACAGGCCGATGTCCGCCGGGGTGTGCCCGGGGTGTTCCTCCACGTGGGCGAGGAGGCGTTCGGCCTGGCCGGTGAGGGCGTCGGCGTCGCGGGCCGAGAGGGGCCACGCGACCGGCAGCGGGTCCTCGGTCCGCGCGGTGGGCGCGGTCGCCGGCTCGGCAGCGGATTCGGCAGCGGGCTCGGCGGCGGGCTGCTCCAGGATGACGTGCGCGTTGGTGCCGCTGACGCCGAACGCGGACACGCCCGCCCGGCGCGGGTGCCCGGACTCCGGCCACGCCTCGGTCTCCGTCAGCAGCCGGATGTCACCGGCCGTCCAGTCCACGTGCGGCGACGGCTCGTCCAGATGGAGGGTGCGCGGCAGCACGCCGTGCCGCATCGCCAGCACCGTCTTGATCACACCGGCGACCCCGGCCGCGGCCTGGGTGTGCCCGATGTTCGACTTCAGCGCCCCCAGGAGCAGCGGCCGGTCCTCGGGGCGGTCCTGCCCGTACGTGGCGAGCAGCGCCTGCGCCTCGATGGGGTCGCCGAGGGAGGTGCCGGTGCCGTGCGCCTCCACGGCGTCGACGTCCGCCGCCGCGAGGCCCGCGTCGGCGAGCGCCTGGCGGATCACCCGCTGCTGCGCCTGGCCGTTGGGCGCGGTGAGGCCATTGGAGGCACCGTCCTGGTTGACCGCGCTGCCGCGAAGGACCGCGAGGACGCGGTGGCCGTTGCGGCGCGCGTCGGAGAGCCGCTCCACGAGCAGCACGCCGACGCCCTCGCTCCAGCCGGTGCCGTCGGCCGACGCGGAGAACGGCTTGCAGCGGCCGTCGTCGGCCAGGCCGCGCTGGCGGCTGAACTCCATGAACGCGCCCGGCGTCGACATGACGGTGACACCGGTCGCCAGGGCCAGCGAGCACTCGCCCCGGCGCAGCGCCTGCGCCGCCAGGTGCAGGGCGACCAGCGACGAGGAGCACGCCGTGTCGACGGTGACGGCCGGGCCCTCCAGGCCGAAGGTGTAGGCGATGCGGCCGGAGACGACGGCGGCGGCGTTGCCGGTGCCCAGATAGCCGTCGAAGTCCTCCGGCGAGTTGGACAGGCGCGCGTAGTCCTGGCCGTTGGTCCCGGCGAAGACACCGGTCCGGCTGCCGCGCAGGGAGGCCGGGTCGATGCCGGCCCGCTCGAAGACCTCCCAGGAGGTCTCCAGCAGCAGCCGCTGCTGCGGGTCCATCATCAGCGCCTCGCGCGGCGAGATCCCGAAGAAGCCCGCGTCGAACTCGCCGACGTCCTGGAGGAATCCGCCCTCGCGGACGTAGCAGGTGCCCGCGTGGTCGGGGTCGGGGTCGTAGAGCGCCTCCAGGTCCCAGCCGCGGTCGGCGGGGAAGCCGGAGATGGCGTCACCGCCCTCGGCCACCAGCCGCCACAGGTCCTCGGGCGACCGTACGCCGCCGGGGAAGCGGCAGCTCATCGCGACGATGGCGATGGGCTCCCGGGCGTCGTCGGCCAGTTGCTTGTTCTGCCGGCGCAGCCGCTCGGTCTCCTGGAGGGAGGCCCGCAGTGCTTGAACGATTTTCTCGTTCGACGTGGTCATCATGTGCTCCGTACTCAGGCCGTCTCAGAAGTCGCTGTCGCCCAGCGCCAGTTCGATGAGGTTGTCGATGTCCATCGACTCGATGGACGCGGATCCGCTGTCGGGGGCCGGCTCGGTGCGGGCGGGGCCGGCGTCTCCCGCGAGGCGCAGGAGGGCGTCCAGCAGGCCCGCCTCCCGGAGCCTGGCGGGCGGGATGGACGCGAGGGCGTGCCGCACCCGGGTGTCCTGCTCGGCGTCGCCGTCCGCACCGCCGGTGCCCGCCGTCTCCGGTGCGAGGGCGGCCCGCAGGTGATCGGTGAGGGCCGTGGGGCTGGGGTGGTCGAAGACCATCGTGGTCGGGAGCTTCAGCCCCGTCGCCGCACCGATCCGGTTGCGGAGCTCGACCGCGGTCAGCGAGTCGAACCCGAGCTCGCGGAACGCCCGCTCCGGCTCGATCTCCCCGGTCCCGGCATAGCCCAGGACCGCCGCCGCCTCCGCCCGCACGATGTCGAGCAGGACCTCGTGCTGATCGGTGGGCGGCAGGCCCGCCAGCCGCCGTGTCAGCTCGGAGGCGCCGGTGCCCTGCGGGCCGCCGTCGTCCTCGCGGGCCTCGGCCAGGGCCGCCCGCACCTCGGGCAGGTCGCCCAGCAGCGGGCTCGGCCGGCCGATGGTGAACGAGGGCGCGAACCGCGGCCAGTCGACGTCGGCCACCACTACGGCGGTCTCGTCGGCGTCCAGGGCCCGCTGGAGCGCGGAGATCGCCAGGGCCGGGGAGAGCGAGGGCAGTCCGCGGCGCCGGAGGTGTTCCTCCGCTCCCCCGTCGGCCGCCATGCCGCCCTCGGCCCACGGGCCCCAGGCCACGGCCGTCGCGGCCAGGCCCCGGGCGCGGCGGGCCGCGGCGAGGGCGTCGAGGAAGGCGTTGGCCGCCGAGTACGCGGCCTGGCTGCCGCTGCCCCACACACCGGAGACCGAGGAGAAGAGCACGAAGGCGTCCAGCTCGCGGTCGCCGAGCAGCTCGTCCAGGTGGACGGCGCCCGCGACCTTGGCCGACACCACGGCGGCCAGTTCCTCCGGGCTCGTGTCCATGATGGTCGCGAACTGCGGCAGGCCGGCGGCGTGCACGACGCCGGTCAGCGGCGCGTCGTCCGGGAGCGAGTCGAGCAGCCCGGCAAGGGCGTCGCGGTCGGCGACGTCGCACGCGGCGATCGTCACCCGGGCCCCGAGCGCCCGGAGTTCGGCGCCGAGCTCGGCGGCCCCTTCGGCCCGCTCACCGCGGCGGCTGGTGAGGACGAGGTGCTCGGCGCCGTTCGCGGCCAGCCAGCGGGCGGCGTGCCCGCCGAGCGAGCCCGTACCGCCGGTGATCAGCACGGTTCCGCGCGACCGCCACCCGCCGTCGGTTCCGGTGCTCCTGACCGTACGCGCCAGCCTGCGTACGAACACTCCGGCGCCCCGCACCGCGAGCTGGTCCTCGGCACCGGTGGCACCGCCGAGCACGTCGGCGAGCCGGTCCAGGGTGCGCGCGTCCAGGGCCTCGGGCAGATCGATCAATCCGCCCCAGCGCTCGGGCGTTTCGAGCGCGGCCGCCCGCCCCATGCCCCACACGAGCCCCTGGAGAGGACGCTCGACGGGGTGGGAGCGGCCCACGGACACGGCGCCGCGCGTCGCGCACCACAGCGGCGCGTCCACGTCGAGGTCGCCCAGTGCCTGGACGAGGGCCATGGTCGAGGCCAGTCCGGCGGGCAGGGTGCCGAAGCCCGGGTGGAACCGCTCGTCGAGGGCGAGCAGCGAGAGCACCCCGGTGACGGGCTGCCCTGCCGGGACGGCGGCACGCAGCAGGTCGGCGAGCGCCGCCCGGCCGGTGGCCGCGTCGGTGACGCGTACGGTACGGACCTCGGCTCCGCGCGCACCCAGAGCCCGGCCGCAGGTGTCCGCGAGGGCGGTGTCGCTGTCGCCGGCCGTGACGAGGAGCCAGGTGCCGGAGAGGGTGGCGGCGGGCAGGTCCGTGAGCGGCTTCCAGGTGGTCTGGTAACGCCAGCTGTCGATGGTGGACTTGTCCTTGGAGTCACGACGCCAGGTCGACAGCGCGGCCACCACCGAGTCGAGGGGGGCCTCGGCGGTGAGTCCGAGCCGCTCGGTCAGAGCCGAGGTGCCGCCGTTCTCGACGGCGTCCCAGAACTCCGCCTCGGCGGCATCGGCGGGCGTGGCCGCCTTGTCCTCGGAGGCCGGGTTCTCCAGCCAGTAGCGCTGGTGCTGGAAGGGGTAGGTGGGAAGGTCGACCCGACGGGGAGTACGGCCGGTGAAGACCGCGTCCCAGGTGATGGGTGTGCCGTTGACGTGGAGGTGGGCGAGGGCGGTGGTGACCGCCTCGGGCTCCGGACGATCGGTACGCAGGGACGGGACGACGGTGGTGGCGGTCTGGTCCAGGGTGTCCTGAGCCATCGCGGTCAGCACACCACCCGGACCGATCTCCAAGAACATGCCGGCACCCTCGGTGGAGAGGGTCGTGACGGCGTCGGCGAAACGAACCGGCTGACGGACGTGCCGCACCCAGTACTCCGGATCGCACAACTCGTCCGCAGACACCAGCTGTCCGGTCAGGGTGGAGACGATCGGGATCGCCGGAGCGTGGAACGTCATGCCCGCCGCGACCTTCCGGAAGGAGGCCAGCATCGGGTCCATCAACGGCGAGTGGAAGGCATGCGAGACCGTGAGGCGCTTGGTCTTCCGGCCCTGGCCTGCCAGGGCACCGGCGACCTCGATCACCGCTTCCTCGACACCTGAGATCACCACCGACGACAGGCCGTTCACCGCGGCGAGCCCGATCTCCGACTCCCGGCCGGCCAGCAACGGCAGCACCTCAGCCTCGGACGCCTGCACCGCCACCATCAACCCACCCGACGGCAATGCCTCCATCAAGCGGCCACGAGCACATACCAACGACGCAGCATCGGCGAGAGACAACACCCCCGCCACGTGCGCGGCCGCCAGCTCACCGACCGAATGACCGGCCAGATAGTCCGCCCGCACATCCCACGACTCCACCAACCGGAACAGAGCGACCTCAACGGCGAACAACGCAGGCTGGGTGAACTCCGTCCGGTTCAGCAGTCCGGCATCCTCACCGAAGACCACATCCCGCAACGGCCGCTCAAGATGCACGTCCACATGCGCACACACCTCGTCAAAGGCATCCGCGAACACCGGGAAGGCGTCATACAACTCACGCCCCATCCCCAACCGCTGACTCCCCTGACCCGAGAACAGCAGGGCCAGTCGGCCGGTCGTGCCGCCGGTCGTGCCGCGCACCAGGCCCGTCGCGGGCTCTCCGCGACTCAGGGCGGCCAGGCCGGCGAGGAGGTCCGTGGTGCCGTGGCCGACGACGACGGCGCGGTGTTCCATGGCCGTCCGGGAGACGGCCAGGGAATACGCGGTGTCGGCCGGGTCGAGGCCGGGGTGGTCGGCGATGCGGGAGTGGAGGGCGCGGGCCTGCTCGCGCAGGGCGGTGTCGTCCTTGCCGGACACCACCCACGGGAGGCAGTGACCGCCGTCGGTCGTCGCGGGAGCCGTCGGCGTCTCCTCCGGCTCGTCCGCCGGGGCCTGCTCGATGATGGTGTGCGCGTTCGTGCCGCTGACCCCGAAGGAGGAGACGGCGGCGCGCCGGGGACGGCCGGTCTCCGCCCACGCGACGGTTTCCGTCAGGAGGCGTACCGCGCCCGCCGTCCAGTCGACGTGCGGGGACGGCTCGTCCACGTGGAGGGTCTTCGGCAGCGTTCCGTATCGGAGGGCGAGCACCGTCTTGATCACGCCGGCGACGCCCGAGGCTGCCTGGGTGTGGCCGATGTTGGACTTCATGGACCCGAGCCACAGCGGCCGGTCCGCCGGCCGCTCCTGCCCGTACGTGGCGAGCAGCGCCTGGGCCTCGATCGGGTCGCCGAGGGCGGTGCCGGTGCCGTGGGCCTCGACCGTGTCGATGTCCGCCGGTGACAGACCGGCGTTGGCGAGTGCCTGGCGGATCACCCGCTGCTGAGCGGGGCCGTTCGGGGCGGTCAGGCCGTTGGAGGCGCCGTCCTGGTTCACGGCGCTGCCACGGACAACGGCCAGCACGGGGTGGCCGTTGCGGCGGGCGTCGGAGAGACGCTCCACGAGGAGCATGCCGACGCCCTCGCCCCAGCCGGTGCCGTCCGCCGCGCCGGCGAACGGCTTGCAGCGGCCGTCCGGGGCCAGACCGCGCTGGCGGCTGAACTCGACGAAGGCGCTCGGGCTGGACATCACCGTCGCGCCGCCGACCAGGGCGAGCGAGCACTCGCCCTGCCGCAGCGCCTGGGTCGCCAGGTGCAGCGCCACCAGGGACGACGAGCATGCCGTGTCGACCGTCACCGCCGGCCCCTCCAGGCCGAGCGAGTAGGCGATGCGGCCCGACATGACGCTGCCGGAGCTGCCGGTGAGCAGGTGCCCCTCGACACCTTCGGGGAGTTCGCGCAGGCCGGCGCCGTAGCCCTGGTAGCCGGAGCCGACGAAGACGCCCGTACGGCTGCCGCGCAGGGTGGCGGGGTCGAGCCGGGCCCGCTCCACGGTCTCCCAGGCGCTCTCCAGCAGCAGCCGCTGCTGGGGGTCCATGGCGAGGGCCTCGCGCGGTGAGATGCCGAAGAACTTCGGGTCGAAGTGGCCGGCGTCGTGCAGGAAGCCGCCTTCGTTGACGTAGGTGGTGCCGGAGCGCTCGGGGTCGGGGTCGTACAGCGCGTCCAGGTCCCAACCGCGGTCGGCCGGGAACTCCGACACCGCGTCCGTGCCGTCCACGAGCAGCTGCCACAGCTCCTCCGGCGAGCGGACGCCGCCGGGGAACCGGCAGCTCATCGCCACGATGGCGATCGGTTCGTCGGTGCCGGCCACCACGGCCTCGGGCGCCGTGCCCATAGTCTCGGCCGCCCGCAGTCCGGGCAGTTCGGCGGCGAGGTGGGCGGCGAGGTCGAGGGCGTTGGGGTGGTCGAAGACGAGGGTGGTGGGCAGGCGCAGGCCGGTCTCGGCGTTGAGGCGGTTGCGCAGTTCGACACCGGTGAGCGAGTCGAAGCCGAGGTCCTTGAACGCCCGGTCGGGTGCGACCGCCTCGGGGCCGGCATGGCCGAGCGCCTTGGCGACCTCGGTACGAACCAGGTCGAGCAGGATGCGGTCGCGCTCGGTGCCGGGCAGGCCGGCGAGTCGTTCGCCGAGGGCCGACAGGCCCGTGCCACCCGGCTGTTCGCCCGTGCCACGCTCGGTGGCCGCGAGGGCGCTCCGCACCTCCGGCAGGTCGCCGAAGAGGGGGCTGGGCCGGGTGATGGTGAACGCGGGGGCGAAGCGGTCCCACAGCACGTCGGCCACCACGACGGCAGTCTCGTCGGCGTCCAGGGCCCGCTGGAGGGCGGCGGTCGCCGTCTCGGGCGACATCGCGGGCAGACCGCGGCGGCGCAGGTGGGCCTCGGCCTCCTCGTCACCGACCATGCCACCGTCGGCCCAGGGGCCCCAGGCGACGGCGGTGCCCGCGAGCCCGTCGGCGCGGCGCCGTTCGGCGAGCCCGTCGAGGTAGGCGTTGGCGGCGGAGTACGCGGCCTGGTTGCCGCTGCCCCAGACGCCGGCGACGGACGAGAAGAGCACGAAGGCGTCGAGTTCCCGGTCGCTCAGCAGCTCGTCCAGGTGCGCGGCACCCGCCACCTTGGCCGACACCACGTCGGCGAGGTCGGTGAGACCGGTCTGGGCGAGGGGTGCGAACTGCGGCATTCCGGCGGCGTGCACGACAGCGGTCAGCGGGTGCCGTGCGGGGAGGTTCGCGAGGAGCTTCGCCACTGCTTCCCGGTCGGCGACGTCACAGGCGACGACCGATACCTCGGCGCCCAGTGCCTCGATCTCGGCGGCGAGTTCGGCGGCACCGGCGGCACCGGGGCCGCGACGGCTCGTCAGGACGATGTGCTCGGCACCGCCCCGGGCCAGGTGCCGGGCCACGTGGGCGCCGAGCGCGCCCGTACCGCCCGTGATCAGCACGGTTCCCCGGGGCTGCCATGTCCGGCCGGCGGGCAGGGCGTCGGTGGCGGCGCGGGACAGCCGGCGCACGAAGGCGCCGGAGGCCCGTACCGCGACCTGGTCCTCACCGCTCGTTCCGCCCAGTACGGCCATGAGCCGGCGGCCCGCGCGCTCGTCGAGCACCTCGGGCAGGTCGACCAGCCCGCCCCACCGCTCGGCGTACTCCAGCGCGACCGAGCGGCCCATGCCCCAGACCATGCCCTGGGCCGGGCTCAGCAGGGCGTCCGAACGCCCCACCGATACGGCGCCGCGCGTGGCGCACCACAGCGGCGCGGTGACATCCGCGTCGCCAAGGGCCTGCACCAGGACGGTGGTCAGGGCGAGGCCGGCCGGAAGGACGCCGTGCACCGGGTGCGGGTCCTCGGTGAGGGCCAGCAGCGACAGGACGCCGGTGGCCGGCGTCTGCCCGGCGACCGCGTCACGGATGCGGCCGGTGAGGGCGTCACGGTCGTCGCCTGCGTGCACCGCCAGCTCGACGACCTGGGCGCCGTGCGCGGCCAGCGCCGACCGGACTGCGTCGACGGCCGGGCTCTGCCCGCCGCCGGCCTCGGTGACGAGCAGCCACGCGCCGGCCGGCTGGGCCGGCTCGCGCGTGGCCAGCGGCTTCCACACCGCCCGGTAGCGCCAGCTGTCCACGACCGAACGGTCGCGCTGCCTGCGCCGCCAATGGGACAGCGCCGGAAGCACGGAGCTGAGCGGCGCCTGCCCGTCCAGGTCCAGCTCCTCGGACAGCGAGGCGAGGTCCTCGCGCTCGACGACGTCCCAGAAACTCGCCTCCGCCGGGTCCGCGACGGCGACGGTTTCCGTGTCCGCCACGGGCGGCAGCAGCCAGTAGTGCTGATGCTGGAAGGCATAGGTGGGGAGGCTCACGGGATGGGCTGCGCGGCCCGCGAACACCGCGGCCCAGTCGATGCCGACGCCGTTGACGTGGAGGTGGGCGAGGGCGGTGGTGACGGCCAAGTCCTCGGGGCGGTCGGTGCGCAGGGACGGGATCGCGGTGGCGGTCTCGTCCAGGGAGTCCTGGGCCATGGCGGTCAGGACACCGCCCGGGCCTATCTCCAGGAAGGTACGGGCGCCTTCCGCCGCCAGCGTGGTGACCGCGTCGGCGAAACGGACCGCCTGACGGACGTGGCGGACCCAGTACTCCGGGTCGCACAGGTCGTCGGGCGCGACCAACTGGCCGGTGAGGGTGGACACGATGGGAATCGCCGGAGCGGAGAAGCTCAGCCCCTCCGCGACCGTACGGAACTCCGCCAGCATCGGCTCCATCAACGGGGAATGGAACGCGTGGGAGACCGTGAGGCGCTTGGTCTTACGATCCTCCAGGCGCCCGACCACCGCCATGACCGCATCCTCGGTGCCCGACAGGACCACGGAGGTGGGGCCGTTGACCGCCGCGATGCCCGCCTCGGACTCGAAACCGGCCAGCAACGGAAGGACCTCGTCCTCCGTCGCCTGAACCGCCACCATCACACCACCACGCGGCAGCGCCTGCATCAACCGACCACGAGCCGCCACGAGAGCCGCAGCATCAGCGAGAGACAGCACTCCCGCCACATGCGCCGCAGCCAGCTCACCGATTGAATGACCGGCCAGCACATCCGCCCGCACACCCCACGACTCGACCAGACGGAAGAGAGCGACCTCGACCGCGAACAACGCAGGCTGCGTAAAGCCCGTCTCATTCAGCAGCTCGGCATCCTCACCGAGGACCACATCCCGTACGGACTCGCTGAGATGCCGGTCCAGCTCCCCGCACACCGCGTCGAAGGCTTCCGCGAACACCGGGAAAGACGCGCACAACTCACGCCCCATCCCCAACCGCTGACTCCCCTGACCCGAGAACAACAGCGCGAGCTTCGCCGCGTCACCGACCGCGGTTCCCTGTGCGCCCGCCCCGCCCGGCGTCTCGCCGCGGGTCAGCGCGCCGAGGCCGTCGAGCAGCTCGTCGCGGGTCCGGCCCACGATCGCGGCGCGGTGGGGCAGAGCCCCGCGCGTCGTGGCCAGGGACAGGCCGACGGCGGCCGTCGGCAGTTCCGGGGTGGTCCGTACGTACGTCAGGAGGCGCTCGGCCTGGCCGCGCAGGGCCTCCGGGGACTTGGCGGAGATCACCCACGGAACGGCCGGGCCGTCCGTGGCGTCGTCCCCGTGCGTCTCGGCGGCTTCTCGCGTCGCCGTCGCCGGGGGCTGTTCGATGACGACGTGGGCGTTCGTGCCGCTCACGCCGAAGGACGAGATGCCCGCCCGGCGTGCGCGGGGCCGGTCGCCCGGCCACTCGACGGGCTCGGTCAGCAGGCGCACCGCACCCGTCGACCAGTCGACGTGCGGGGACGGCTCGTCCACGTGGAGGGTCCGGGGCAGGACGCCTTCGCGCATCGCCATGACCATCTTGATGATGCCCGCGACGCCGGCGGCGGCCTGTGTGTGGCCGATGTTGGACTTGACGGTGCCGAGCCACAGCGGGCTGTTCTCGGGGCGCCCGCGCCCGTATGTCTTCAGCAGGGCCTGGGCCTCGATGGGGTCGCCCAGGGTCGTACCGGTGCCGTGCGCCTCGACGACGTCGACGTCCGCGGCGGTCAGGCCCGCGCTGGCCAGGGCCTGCTGGATGACGCGCTGCTGTGCGGGGCCGTTCGGGGCGGTCAGGCCGTTGGAGGCGCCGTCCTGGTTGACGGCGCTGCCGCGTACGACCGCCAGCACCTGGTGCCCGTTCCGCTCGGCGTCCGAGAGGCGCTCCACGAGCAGCATGCCGACGCCCTCGGCCAGTCCTGTGCCGTCGGCGGACGCGGCGAAGGCTCGGCAGCGGCCGTCCTCGGAGAGGCCGCGCTGGCGGCTGAAGCCGATGAGGGCGCCCGGGGTCGACATCACGGTGACGCCGCCCGCCAGGGCCATCTCGCACTCGCCCTGCCGCAGCGCCTGCACCGCGAGGTGCAGGGCCACCAGCGACGACGAGCATGCCGTGTCGACCGTGACGGCCGGGCCCTCCAGCCCGAAGGTGTAGGCGAGCCGGCCGGAGACGACCGCCGCCGAGTTCGCCGTGAGCAGGTGTCCTTCCATGCCCTCGGCGGGGTTCTGGGCGACGCCGACGGCGTAGTCCTGGCCGTTGGTGCCGGCGAACACGCCGGTGCGGGTTCCGCGCAGGGCGGCGGGGTCGATGCCGGCGTGTTCGAAGGCTTCCCAGGTGACTTCGAGCAGCAGGCGCTGCTGCGGGTCCATCGCGAGGGCCTCGCGCGGCGAGATGCCGAAGAACTCCGGGTCGAAGTCGCCCGCGTCGTGGAGGAAGCCGCCTTCGCGGGTGTAGCTGGTGCCCTGGGTGTCGGGGTCGGCGTCGTAGAGGCGTTCGAGGTCCCAGCCGCGGTTCGTGGGCAGGCCGGTGATGGCGTCGCCGTCCTCGGCCAGCAGCCGCCACAGGTCCTCGGGCGACCGTACGTCGCCGGGGAAGCGGCAGCTCATCGCGACGATGGCGATGGGCTCGTCGTGCACGGCGGTACGGGTGGTGTTCGCCGGGGCTGTGGTGACGAGGGTGGCGCCGCTGTCGCCGGTGACCTCCTCCAGGAGGTAGGAGGCCAGGGCGGCGGGCGTCGGGTGGTCGAAGACGACGGTCGCCGGCAGGCGGACTCCGGCGGCGGTGCCGAGGCGGTTGCGGAGTTCCATGGCCGCGAGGGAGTCGAAGCCGAGTTCGCGGAAGGCCCGGCCGGCGTCGATGGCGTCCGGGGCGGTGTGGCCGAGGACGGCGGCGACCTGGGTGCGTACGAGCGCGACGAGGGCGTCGCGGCGTTCGGCCGGGGGCAGCGCGGCCAGCCGCCGGAGTTCGGCGTTGGCCTCGCCCGCGGCGGCCGCTTCGGCCGTGCGCCGCAGCGGCGTCCTGATCAGGCCGCGCAGCAGGGCGGGCACGGTTCCGTTCCCCGCGCGGTCGCGCATGGCGGCGAGGTCGAGGCGTACGGGGGCGACGACCGCGTCGTCGAGGGTGCGGGCGGTGTCGAGGAGGCGCAGCCCTTCCTCCGCCGCGAGGGGTACGAGGCCGGCGCGGGCCATGCGCCGGAGGTCGCTCGCTTCGAGGCGGGTCTGTTCGCCGCGCTCGGCCCACACGCCCCAGGCCAGGGAGGACGCGGGAAGGCCCTGTGCCCTGCGGTGGGTGGCGAGGGCGTCCAGGAAGGCGTTGCCGGCCGCGTAGGCGCCCTGGCCGGCGCCGCCGAGGACACCGGCGAAGGAGGAGAAGAGCACGAAGGCGGACAGGTCGAGGTCGCGGGTGAGTTCGTGCAGGTTCAGCGCGGCGTCGACCTTGGGACGCAGGACCTGGTCGAGCTCGTCGGGGCCGAGGGAGTCGACGAGGCCGCCGGCGACCACCGCGGCGGCGTGGAAGACGGCGGTGAGGGGGCGGTCGGCGGGCAGGCCGGCGAGGAGGGCCGCGAGGGCGTCCCGGTCGGTGGTGTCGCAGGCGGCGAGGGTGACGGTGGCGGTGCCGGACGCTTCCAGCGCGGCCTTCAGGTCGGCGGCGCCGTCGGCGTCGGCTCCCCGCCGGCTGGTGAGGACGATGTGCCGGACGCCGTGAACGGTGATGAGGTGCTCGGCGACGAGGCGGCCGAGGGCACCGGTGCCGCCGGTGATGAGGGCGGTGCCGTGGGGGTCGATGACCCCGGCCCCGATGGTGGGCTCACCGGCGTCGCCGGTGCCGGCGGGCGCGGCGGAGCCGTCGTCCTCGCCAGGCGCGTCGGACGCGGCGGGCGCCGTGGTCCCGCCGGGCGCGATGATCCCGGCAGACGCGGCAGAGCCCTCGCCAGGCGCGTGAATCCCGGCAGACACCGTGGTCCCGCCGGACTTGACGGTCCCGGCAGACGCACCGACGCCGTCGCCCTCGCCGGGCGCGTCCGCCCCCGCAGAGGCGGGGAGCGCGCCCGTCCGCTCGCCGACCGGCACCCGCGCCAGGCGCGGTACGGACAACTCGCCTGCCCTCAGGGCAAGCTGGGGCTCGTCCGTGGCGAGTGCGGCGGTCAGCTTCCGGTAGGAGTCCTCGTGGCCGTCGACGTCCGCGAGGACGAACCGGTCGGCGTTCTCGGACTGTGCCGAGCGGAGCAGGCCCCAGACGGGCGCGTGGGTCAGACCCGTGGTGTCGGCGCCGGGGTGGGTGGCGACGGCATCGCGGGTGAGGAACACCAGCCGGGCGGTGGCGAGTCGTTCGTCGGCGAGCCAGGCCCGTACGAGGGCGAGGGTGTCGCGGGCGGTCGCCCGTACGGCCTCGGCGGTGCTGTCGCCGTCAGGGATCTCGTGGACGACGACGTCGGGTACGGCGGCTCCGGCCGAGAGCGCGTCGCCCAGCGCCGTCAGATCGGCGTGGAGGTCGGCGTCCAGCGCGCGGGCGGCGGCGCTGCCGGGGGCACCGAGGACGACCGGGCGGCCGGCGGGTGCGGTGTCCGCGACCGGCAGGGGCGTCCAGTCCACGCGGTAGAGCGCGTCGTGGTGCTCGGTGCGCGCGGCGGTGCGGAGTTGTTCCTCGGAGACCGTACGGAAGGTCAGCGTGCCGACGTCCGCCACGGGCCGGCCGGTGCCGTCGGCGACAGCGACGGTGACGGCGTCGTTGCCGGTGGGGGTGAGGCGTACGCGCAGTTCCGTGGCGCCCGTGGCGTGGAGGCGTACGTCCTCCCAGGAGAAGGCCATCCGGCCGGTGCCCATGTCGCCGAGGGGACCGAAGCCGACGGCGTGCAGGGCGGCGTCGAGGAGGGCCGGGTGCAGGCCGAACCGCGCGGCGTCGGCACGGGCTTCGGCGGGCAGGGCGACGTCCGCAACGATCTCGTCGCCGACGCGCCAGGCGGCGCGCAGCCCCTGGAAGAGCGGCCCGTACGCGAAGTGCCGTTCGGCCAGCTGCGCGTAGAAGTCGGTGAGGTCGACGGGGGTGGCGCCGGCGGGCGGCCAGGCGGCGTCCGGGGCGGGGGGCTCCGGGAGGATG
Source organism: Streptomyces sp. ISL-11 (assembly GCF_018614525.1). Lineage (GTDB taxonomy): Bacteria > Actinomycetota > Actinomycetes > Streptomycetales > Streptomycetaceae > Streptomyces. Next base: position 9,337 of record NZ_JAGGOL010000111.1, on the reverse strand, counting down.
CCGGCGTCGGAGAGGACGCCGGTGCCGTGGCAGGTCCAGGGCTCGTCGGGGGTGGCGTCGTCGGGGCGGGAGTGAACGGTGAGGTTCCGGCGGCCGTGGGCGTCGGCCTCGCCGACCGAGACCTGCACGACGGCCCCGCCGTGCTCGGGGAGCAGCAGCGGTGCCTGGAGGGTGAGTTCCTCCAGGTTCGCGCAGCCGATCTGGTCGCCGGCGCGGATCGCGAGTTCGACGAACGCCGTGCCGGGCAGCAGGGCGGTGCCCATGACGACGTGCTCGGCGAGCCAGGGATGGGTGTGGAGGGCGAGGCGGCCGGTCAGCAGCAGGCCGTCGGAGTCGGCGGGAGTGACGACGGCACCGAGCAGCGGGTGGTCGGCGGGGCCGAGTCCCAGGCCGGCGGCGTCACCGGCGGAGTGCGGTGCGTCCAGCCAGAACCGCTGGTGCCGGAAGGCGTATGTGGGCAGTGGGACCGGGCGGGCGCCGGTACCGGCGAGGACGGCGTGCCAGTCGAGGGTGACGCCGTGGGCGTGGGCCTCGGCCGCGGAGCGCAGGAAGCGGGTGGGGCCGCCCTCGTCGCGGCGCAGGGTGCCCAGGGCGGTGGCGTCGCTGCCCATGGCGTCGAGGGTTTCCTGCATGCCGATGGTCAGGACGGGGTGGGCGCTGACCTCGATGAGGGCGTTGTGGCCGTCCTCGACGAGGGACCGGGTGGCCTGCTCGAAGTGAACGGTCTGCCGCAGGCTGCGGTACCAGTACTCGGCGTCCAGCTCGGCCGTGTCCAGCGGTCCGCCGGTGACGGTGGAGTAGAACGGCACGTCGGACGAGCGCGGCGCGAGGCCGGCCAGGGCGTCCAGGACCCGCTCGCGCACCGACTCGACCTGCGCGGAGTGCGAGGCGTAGTCGACCGCGATGATGCGGGCGCGGATGTCGTCGGCCTGGAGGGCGTCGCGCAGTTCGGTCAGCGCGGCGGGCTCGCCCGAGAGGACGGTGGAGGAAGGGCTGTTGACGGCGGCCACGGACAGCCGCTCGCCCCAGGGCTCCATGCGCGGGGTCAGCTCCGCCAGCGGCAGGCCGACGGACATCATGCCGCCCCGGCCCGACAGCGCGGTCAGCGCCCGGCTGCGCAGGGCCACGACCTTCGCGGCGTCCTCGATGCTCAGGGCGCCCACCACGCAGGCGGCGGCGATCTCGCCCTGGCTGTGTCCGGCGACGGCGGCCGGCTCGACGCCGTACGAGCGCCACAGCTCGGCCAGGGAGACCATGACGGCCCACAGCACGGGCTGGACGACGTCGACCCGGTCGAAGCCGGGCGCGCCGCGCAGGACGGCGGTCAGCGACCAGTCGACGTGCGGCGAGAGCGCTTCCTCGCACTGCTGGAGGCGCTCACGGAAGACGCGGGAGGACTCGTCGGTGGAGTCGAGCAGTTCGAGGGCCATGCCCGCCCACTGGGAGCCCTGGCCGGGGAAGACGAAGGCGACCTGCCGGGGGTGCGCGGCGGTGCCGCGTACGAGGGTGGGGTCGGGCTCGCCGGTGGCCAGCGCGGCCAGGGAGCGTTCGAGGGCCGCGCGATCCTCGGCGAGGAGCACGGCGCGGTGGGCGAACGCGGTGCGGGTGGTGGCCAGGGAGAGGGCGACGTCGGCGGCGCCGGCTCCGGGCCGCTCGGCGAGGTGCGCCAGGAGGCGCTCCGCCTGGGCGGTGAGGGCGCTCTCGTCCTTGCCGGACAGGGCCCAGGGGATCAGCGGGAGCTCAGCGGCTCCGGTGCCGGCAACCCCGGTGTGGGACTGCGCGTCCTGGGTCTGCTCCGTGGCGTCCGGCTGCTCGATGACGACGTGCGCGTTGGTGCCGCTGACGCCGAAGGCCGAGACGCCGGCGCGGCGGGGGCCTCCCGTCTCGGGCCACGCGGTCTTCTCGGTGAGCAGCGAGACGGCGCCGGACGTCCAGTCGACGTGCGGGGACGGCGCGTCGACGTGGAGCGTCGGCGGCAGCACCCCGTGGCGGAGTGCCTGGACCATCTTGATGACACCGGCGACACCGGCGGCGGCCTGGGTGTGGCCGATGTTCGACTTGATCGAGCCGAGCCACAGCGGCCGGTCCTCGGGCCGGTCCTGCCCGTAGGTGGCGAGCAGTGCCTGTGCCTCGATGGGGTCGCCGAGGGAGGTGCCGGTGCCGTGCGCCTCGACGGCGTCGACCTCGGAGGGCGAGAGCCGGGCGTTGGCGAGAGCCTGGTGGATGACGCGCTGCTGGGAGGGGCCGTTGGGGGCGGTGAGGCCGTTGGAGGCACCGTCCTGGTTCACGGCGGTGCCCCGGACGACGGCCAGCACGGGGTGGCCGTTGCGGCGGGCGTCGGAGAGCCGTTCCACGAGCAGCACGCCGACGCCCTCGCCCCAGCCGGTGCCGTCCGCCGAGGCGGAGAACGCCCGGCAGCGGCCGTCGGGCGACAGCCCGCGCTGCCGGCTGAACTCGACGAACGTCGTCGGCCCGGACATGACGGTCACTCCGCCGGCCAGCGCGAGCTCGCACTCGCCCTGCCGCAGGGCCTGCACCGCGAGGTGCAGCGCCACCAGCGAGGAGGAGCACGCGGTGTCGATCGTCACCGCCGGGCCCTCCAGGCCCAGGGTGTAGGCGATCCGGCCGGAGACGACGCTGCCGGAGTTGCCGGTGCTGACGTAGCCCTCGATGCCCTCGGGGATGCCGGGCAGCCGGGAGACGTAGTCGTGGTACATGTGCCCGGCGAAGACGCCGGTGCGGCTGCCGCGCAGCGTCGTGGGGTCGATGCCCGCCCGCTCGACGGCCTCCCAGGAAGCCTCCAGCAGGAGGCGCTGCTGCGGGTCCATGGCGAGGGCCTCGCGTGGACCGATGCCGAAGAACGCGGCGTCGAAGTCACCGGCCTCGTAGAGGAACCCGCCCTGCCGCGCGTACGTCGTCCCGGACGTCTCGGGGTCCGGGTCGTACAGCGCGTCCAGGTCCCAGCCGCGGTCGTCCGGAAAGTCCGAGATCGCGTCGCGGCCGTCCGCGACCAGGTCCCACAGTTCCTCGGGCGACCGCACCCCGCCGGGGAAGCGGCAGCTCATCGCCACGATCGCGATCGGCTCGTGGTTCTTGCTCTCCACCTCGCGCAGACGCTGACGCGCATGGCGCAGATCGACAGTGGCGCGCTTGAGATAGTCCCGGAGCTTGTTCTCGTCAGTCGTCGTCATCTGAATTCTGTTCCTCAACGCCAAGGGAGTTGGTGCTTGTCGATCAGTCGGTGGAGGTCGAGCGGGGAGTGCTGTCGATCAGGCGGTGCCGGTCGATCAAGTGGTGCGCTGCGTCCGGCGGCCGGTGCGTCCGGCGGTGCGGTTGCAGTGCGTCCGGCGGCCGGTTCATCAGTCCGTGCCGAGCTCGTCGTCGAGGAGCGCGAAGAGTTCGTCGTCCGTGGCCGAGGCCACCGAGGTCAGGTCCGCGTCCGTGCCGCCGTCGCCCTCGGCGCCGTCCGCCGCCCCCGGTTGTGCCGTCCGTCCCGCCAGCTTCGCCAGCAGGACCTCCAGGCGCATGGTGACCTTGGCGCGAAGTCCCCCGTCGTGCGGGGAATCGGCCAGCGCGGCCTCCAGGCGGTCGAGTTCGGCGAGCAGGGACGGTGCGGCCGGCGCGCTCTCGTCGGGCAGGGCGGCGCTGAGGTGTTCGGCCAGGGCGGCCGGGGTCGGGTAGTCGAAGAGGAGCCCGGCCGGCAGCCGCAGGCCGGTGAGGGCGCCGAGCCGGTTGCGCAGTTCGACCGCGGTGAGGGAGTCGAATCCGAGGTCGCGGAAGGCTTGTGCCGCGCCGATGGCCTCGGCGGACGCGTGGCCCAGTACGGCGGCGACCTCGCCCCTGACCGCGCCTAGCAGCACGCGCCGGCGCTTCTCCTCCGACGCTCCGGCCAACTGTCCGGCCAGCGGTACCGGTCCCGTCTCCGCCGCCCGCCTGGCCGGTGCCCGGACCAGGCCGCGCAGCAGCGGCGGCAGCGGCGCGGTCTCCGCCCGGCTCCGCAGTGCCGGGAGGTTCAGCCGGACGGGTACGAACACCCCGCCGTCCGCCGCCCACGCGGCGTCGAACAGGGCCAGGCCCTCGTCCGCCGACAGCGGGGACACACCGCCACGCGACATCCGCGCGAGCGCCTCGGTGTCCGCGGCACCCAGCATGCCGCCGGAGCCGGTCCACGGCCCCCACGCCAGCGACGTGCCCGCCAGGCCCGCCGCTCGGCGCCGCAGTGCCAGCGCGTCCAAGTAGGCGTTGGCGGCCGCGTAGTTGGCCTGTCCCGCGTTGCCGAACGTACCGGCAAGAGAAGAAAACAGGATAAAGGCCGCAAGGTCAAACTTTTGCGTCAGTTCATGCAGGTGGCGGGCCGCTTCGGCCTTCGGGCGGAACACCTTCTCCAGCCGTTCGGGCGTCAGCGAGCCGACCGTCGCGTCGTCCAGCACACCGGCCGCGTGCACCACGGCCGTCAGCGGGTGCTCGGCCGGCACGGCGTCCAGCAGCGCGGCGAGCGCGTCCCGGTCCGCCACGTCGCACGCGGCCGTCGTCACGCTCGCCCCCAGGGCGACGAGTTCGGCCTCGAACTCGCCCGCCCCCTCGGCCGCCGGGCCGCGCCGGCTCGTCAGCAGCAGATGCCGCACCCCGTACGCGGCCACGAGGTGCCGCGCGACGATCCGGCCCAGCGCGCCGGTCGCACCGGTGACGAGGACGGTGCCGTCGGGGTCGAGCGACGGCAGGCCGGCGGCCGCACCGCCCGGGGCCGCGACGGCCGCCCGGGCCAGCCGGGGCACGAACGCCTTGCCGTCCCGGATGGCCACCTGGGGCTCACCGCTGGCCAGGGCCGCGGCCAGCAGGTCGTACGAACCCCCGCGACCGTCCTGGTCCACCAGCACGAACCGGTCGGGATGCTCGGACTGCGCCGACCGCACCAGCCCCCACACAGCCGCCTGCGCCGGGTCCGCCCCGGTGGCGTCGGCCGCTTCCGCCACGACGGCATCGCGGGTCACGACGACCAGGCGCCGCGAGGAGTCCGCGGGCTCCTCCGACAGCCATTTCTGGAGGAGGGAGAGGACGTGGCGGACGGCATGGGTCGTGTCCTGGGAATCGGACGTGCCCTCGGGCCGGGCGAGGGCGAGTTCGTACGTGGCGGAGTCGCCGGAGGCCCCGGGCGGGACGGCAGCCGACAGCGGGAGCGGGGCCCAGTCGACGCGGTGGAGCGCGTCCTGCCCGCCACCGCGCGCGGCCGCCAACTGCTCGGCCGTTATGGGGCGCAGGACGAGCGACCCGACCGACACGGCGAGCCGCCCGGCGGTGTCCGTGGCCAGCACCGACACCGCGTCCTGCCCGGCGGGCGCCAGGCGCACCCGCAGGGCGGAGGCGCCGGTCGCGCGCAGGCTCACGCCGCTCCACGAGAACGGGACCCGCGCCTGACCGGTGTCCGGCAGCGTCCCGCCCAGGCCCACGCCGTGCAGCGCCGCGTCCAGCAGCGCGGGGTGCACACCGAAACCGCGGGCGTCCGTGTCCTCCGGCAGCCCCACCTCGGCGAACAGCGTCCCGCCCCGCCGCCACGCGGCACGTACGCCCCGGAACACCGGCCCGTAGTCGAGACCGAGGCCGGCCATCCGCTCGTACAGCGCGTCGACCGGGACGGGCTGGGCGCCCGGCGGCGGCCAGGCGGCGAACTCGGCCACGGCGTCCGGAGCCTCGGAGGAATCGTTCCCGCCGGCGGCTGAGCCGGTGGGAACGAGCGTGCCGGTGGCGTGGCCGGTCCAGGGGGCGTCGGGGGCGTCACCGTCCCCGCGGGAGTAGATCCGCAGCGGACGACGGCCGCTGTCATCGGCGGCCCCCGTCAGCACCTGGATCCGCACACCGCCGTCCTCGGGCAGGACCAGCGGCGCCTGGAGGGTCAGTTCCTCCACCTGGTCGCATCCCGCCTCCTCGGCGGCCCGCAGCGCGAGATCGACGAGGGCGGTACCGGGCAGCAGCACCGTGCCCAGCACCGCGTGGTCGGCGAGCCAGGGGTGCGTCGTCAGGGACAGCCGGCCGGTGAGCACGAAGCCCTCGCCGTCCGCCAGGGCGACCGCGGCACCGAGGAGCGGGTGCTCCGCGGCCTCCAGACCGGCCGAGGTGACATCTCCGGCAACGGGGCGGGAGTCCAGCCAGTAGCGCTGGTGCTGGAAGGGGTAGGTGGGAAGGTCGACCCGGCGGGGAGCGCGGCCGGTGAAGACCGCGTCCCAGGTGATGGGTGTGCCGTTGACGTGGAGGTGGGCGAGGGCGGTGGTGACCGCCTCGGGCTCCGGACGATCGGTGCGCAGGGACGGGACGACGGTGGTGGCGGTCTGCTCCAGGGTGTCCTGGGCCATCGCGGTCAGCACACCACCCGGACCGATCTCCAGGAAGATACCGGCACCCTCGGTGGAGAGGGTCGTGACGGCGTCGGCGAAACGAACCGGCTGACGGACGTGCCGCACCCAGTACTCCGGATCGCACAACTCGTCCGCAGACACCAGCTGTCCGGTCAGGGTGGAGACGATCGGGATCGCCGGAGCGTGGAACGTCATGCCCGCCGCGACCTTCCGGAAGGAGGCCAGCATCGGGTCCATCAACGGCGAGTGGAAGGCATGCGAGACCGACAGGCGCTTGGTCTTCCGACCCTGACCTGCCAGGGCACCGGCGACCTCGATCACCGCTTCCTCAACACCCGAGATCACCACCGACGACAGGCCGTTCACCGCGGCAAGCCCGATCTCCGACTCCCGGCCGGCCAGCAACGGCAGCACCTCAGCCTCCGACGCCTGCACCGCCACCATCAACCCACCCGACGGCAACGCCTCCATCAACCGGCCACGAGCCGCCACAAGAGCCGCAGCATCGGCCAGCGAGAGAACTCCCGCCACATGCGCGGCCGCCAGCTCACCGACCGAATGACCGGCCAGATAGTCCGCCCGCACACCCCACGACTCCACCAACCGGAACAGAGCGACCTCGACCGCGAACAACGCAGGCTGGGTGAACTCCGTCCGGTTCAGCAGTCCGGCATCCTCACCGAAGACCACATCCCGCAACGGCTCCCCCATGCACCCGTCCAGTTCGGCGCACACAGCGTCGAAAGCCTCCGCGAACACCGGGAACGACGCGTACAACTCACGCCCCATCCCCAACCGCTGACTTCCCTGACCCGAGAACAGCAGGGCGACCTTCCCGCTCGGCGCCGACGCCTCGCCGCTGACGACGGATCCGGACGGTTCCCCGGCCGCGAGGGCGCGCAGGGCCTCCAGTCCGCCGCTCCGGTCCGTCGCGATCACCGCGGCGCGGTGGTCCAAGGCGGTCCGGCCGGTGGCCAGGGAGTAGGCCACGTCGAGTACGGCGAGGTCGGCGTGGTCCCGTACGTGGGACAGCAGCCGGTGCGCCTGGTCGCGCAGGGCCTCGGGGCTCTTCGCGGACATCACCCAGGGAGCGGGCACGGCGGGCGTGATCGCGGGCGCCGTTTCGGGGAGCGCGGGCTCCGGGGCCTGCTCGATGATGACGTGTGCGTTCGTGCCGCTGAAGCCGAAGGACGACACCCCGGCCCGGCGGGGCCGCTCGCGCTCCGCCCACTCGACCGGCTCGGTCAGCAGCCGGACGTCGCCCGCCGACCAGTCGATGTGCGGTGACGGCTCGTCGGCGTGCAGCGTCCTGGGCAGGACACCGTGGCGCAGTGCCTGCACCATCTTGATGATGCCGCCCACGCCGGCGGCGGCCTGCGTGTGGCCGATGTTCGACTTCAGCGAGCCGAGCCACAGCGGCTCGTCCGCCGGCCGCTCCTGCCCGTACGTCGCGAGGAGCGCGTGGGCCTCGATGGGGTCGCCCAGCGAGGTGCCCGTGCCATGGGCCTCCACCGCGTCCACGTCCGCTGCCGTGAGGCCGGCACTCGCCAGCGCCTGCTGGATCACGCGCTGCTGCGAAGGACCGTTGGGCGCGGTCAGGCCGTTGGAGGCACCGTCCTGGTTCACGGCGCTGCCACGAACGACGGCGAGGACCGGGTGGCCGTTGCGCCGGGCGTCGGACAGGCGCTCCACGAGCAGTACGCCGGCACCCTCGCTCCAGCCCGTGCCGTCGGCGGAGGAGGAGAACGCCTTGCACCGGCCGTCGGCGGCCAGTCCTCCCTGCCTGCTGAACTCGATGAACGCGCCGGGTCCCGCCATCACCGTCACGCCGCCGGCCACCGCGAGTTCGCACTCGCCCTGGCGCAGGGCCTGTACGGCGAGGTGGAGTGCCACGAGGGACGACGAGCAGGCCGTGTCGACGGTGACCGCCGGGCCCTCCAGCCCGAAGGTGTAGGACAGACGGCCCGAGATGACGCTTCCGGAGTTCCCGGTCCCGAGAAAGCCTTCGACGCCCTCGGGAACGTTCTGGAGCGACGAGGTGTAGTCGTGGTACATCACGCCCGCGAACACACCGGTCCGCGAACCCCGTACCGACACCGGGTCGATGCCGGCCCGCTCGAAGGCTTCCCAGGAGGTTTCCAGCAGCAGTCGCTGCTGCGGGTCCATCGCCAGCGCCTCGCGCGGCGAGATCCCGAAGAACGCCGCGTCGAAGTCGGCCGCGTCGTAGAGGAAGCCGCCTTCCCGCGTGTGACTCGTGCCCGCCGCGTCCGGGGCGTCGGCGGAGAGCGCGTCGAAGTCCCAGCCGCGGTCGGTGGGGAAGCCGGAGATGGCGTCCTTGCCGGAGGTCAGGAGCTCCCACAGTTCCTCGGGGCTGCGTACGCCGCCGGGGTAGCGGCAGCTCATCGCCACGATCGCGATGGGCTCGTCGCCGGCCCCGGCGCGCGCGGCCGGGGCCGCGGCAGCGGTCCGCCGGTCGCCCGCCAACTGGTCGCGCAGGTGGCGGGCCAGGGCGTCAGGGGTGGGGTAGTCGAAGACGAGGCCGGCGGGCAGCCGGACGCCGGTGGCGCCGCCCAGGCGGTTGCGGAGCTCGACGGCGGTCAGCGAGTCGAAGCCCAGCTCGCGGAACGCCTGAGCCGCCTGTACGGACTCGGGGCGGCCGTGTCCCAGCACGGCGGCCGCGTGCGTACGGACCAGGTCGACCAGCACGTCGAACCGCTGGTCCTCCGTGAGCCCGGCCAGCCGCTGGGCGAGAGCCGTCTCGGTGCTGTCGGTTGCCCGGGCGGCTTCCGCGCGGCGCACGGCGGGCGCGGGGACCAGTCCCGTCAGGAGGGCGGGCAATCCACCGGTACGGGCCTGTGCGCGCAGGGCCCGCATGTCCCATCGCACGGGGACGAGGGCGGGCTCCGCGGCTCGCAAGGCGTCGTCGAACAGCGCCAGCCCGTCGGCGGACTCCAGCGCCTCCATGCCGGTGCGGGAGATGCGGCGCT
>NZ_JAGGOL010000110.1 GCF_018614525.1 Streptomyces sp. ISL-11 | reverse complement strand
ACGCGGACCTCTTCTGGGCGCTGCGCGGCGCGGGCAACGGCAACTTCGGCGTGGTGACCGAGCTCCGCTTCCGCACCCACAAGGCGCACGAAGGCGTCTCCGGATACGTCTCCTGGCCCTGGTCCAAGGCCGCTGACGTGCTGCGCGTGTGGCAGGAGTGGGGGCCGACCCGCCCGGACGAGATCTGGTCCTCCTGCGACCTGTCGGCGGCCGCCGGCGGCACGCCGCACGTCTCCGTCGCCGCGTACTCCCTCGGCACGTACGGCGACCTGGAGAACGCCCTCGACCAGCTCGTCGCCAAGGTCGGCGGCTCCTCGAACGGGATACGCCTGCGGCGCCGTTCCCACCTCGACACCGTGCGCGCCTACGCGGGCTGCGGCGAGAAGTCGACGACGCAGTGCCACCTGCCCGGCGGGACACCCGGCCGCGAGTCCGCGGGCACCCTCCAGCGGGAGACCTACGCGGCCCGCTCCGACTTCTACGACCGCTCGCTGAACGCGGCGGGGATCCGCGCCCTCACCGACCAGGTGGAACGTTTCAGCAAGAAGGGCGGCAGCGGTGGCGCCTCGATACAGCTGACGGCGCTCGGCGGCGCGGTCAACCGCGTCCAGCCGCTGGCGACCGCGTTCGTCCACCGCCGCTCGCGCTTCCTCGCCCAGTACCTGACCTCCTGGGCGGCGGGCGGCTCCGGCGCCCCGCAGGTCTCCTGGCTGGACGGCACGCACGCGGCCCTGCGGCGGTACGCCTCGGGCGCCGCCTACCAGAACTACGCGGACGCGGGCCTGAAGGACTGGCGGAAGGCGTACTACGGCGACGCGGCGGGCCGGCTGGCGAAGCTCAAGGGGCAGTACGACCCCGAGCGTCTCTTCGACTTCCCGCAGGCGCTGTAGCCCCCCGGGGCCCAGGCCGTGCCCGGCGGATCTTCGGCGGCGGGCCGTCTTTGCCGCCTGGCCGCCTGCTGCGGGGCGGGCCGTCTTTGCCGCCTGCGGCGGCGGGCGCCCTGCGGGCGCGTCCTCATACTCCCCCAGCTACCGCTGGGAGGTGCCCCCAAACGGGCTTGATTGTGGCTGGGCTCAGCCGCTTTCAGCCCGTTGGGGGCACCCCCAGCGGTAGCTGGGGGAGATTGAGGACACCGCCGCGCAAGCGGTGGTGCGGACGACACGGCCCGCAGCACCCGCTCACATGATCCGCCGGACACGGCGTAGGGCGCTCACGCCGCCAGGTCGTTGTCCCGGTGCACCGGCTGCTCCGGAAGGCCCCGCCCGGCGGGCTCCGCGGTCACCACCGGCGCGGCGGCCTTCCGGGACCGTACGAGCCGGCCGGCGCGCGTACCGGCGACCCAGCGGGTCAGCGGCGTGAGCAGCATCATCGCGAGGGGCGCCAGCAGCAGCGTGACGGCCGTGCCGAGCGCCAGGCCGCCGACGACGTCCGTCGGGTAGTGCACGCCCATGTAGACCCGGCAGAAGCCTTCGAGGAAGGCGAGGCCGATGCCGATCAGGCCGTACTTGCGGTGGGCGACGAAGAGGGCCACACCGAGCGCCATGGTCAGCGTCGCGTGGTCGCTGACGAAGGAGTAGTCGGTCTTGCCCTTGACCAGGACCTCCAGGCCGGAGTGGTCGAGGAAGGGCCTGGGCCGCTTGACGAAGCCCCGGATCGGGACGTTGACCAGCAGCGCGAGCCCGGCGGCGAGCGGCGCCCACAGCAGCGCGGCGACACCCGCGGGGGCGTCCTCGCGCTTCCGCGCGCTCCACCAGGCACAGAGCATGAGCACGCCGAGCCCGAACACGATCCCGTACTCGCCGATGAACTCCACGGCGCGGTCGGCCCAGTTGGGGGCCGCCTTGGCGAGACCGTTGATGTCGTACAACACACTGGTGTCGGGGTTCGACCCACTTGCGGCCGTCGACATGGGGTGCCCCACCGCGAGTCCAGCCATGTGTCGTGGCCCCTTATCTGTCGCCTGTCACTACGTCCAGCTACCGACCCCCGTGGTCCGTGCGCCCCGTCTTCCGACGCTGCTTGCCCACTTCCATGGAACGCGCCACTCCGGCCGGGCGTTCCACTCTCCACTCAATGATCACCAGGACGTTATCGAAGGGTGACCCATCGTCGCAGCCCGGGTCCCGGCGCTAGGCGGCGTTGCCTCTGGACAACGCTTTCGCGCCATCCTTGGTCACCCGGGTGGCCCCGATGTAGTCCGGTGTGTCGATCTTGTCGAAGCGGATCACGGCCCCGGTGTAAGGGGCGTTGATCATGTATCCGCCGCCGACGTACAGCCCCACGTGGTGAATGCTCCGCGGGTCCTTCAGGTCGTAGGCGAAGAAGACGAGGTCCCCGGGGAGCAGCTCGTCCCGCTTGGGGTGGGCGCCCGCGTTCCACTGGTCGTTGGCCACGCGCGGCAGCTCGATGCCCACCGATTCGTACGCGGCCTTCGTCAGGCCCGAGCAGTCGAAGCGCCCCCGGTCCTCGGCGGTGCCGTCGCCGCCCCACAGATACGGCGTGCCGAGCTTCTCCTGCGCGTAGTAGATCGCCGCGGCCGCCTGCTGCGAGGGCGCCACCCGCCCGACCGGCCGCGCGAAGCTCTTCTCCAGCGAGCGGATCGCCTTCACATAGCCCTGGGTCTCGTTGTACGGCGGCACCCCGCGGTACTGGATGACCGCGTAGGAACCCGCGTTGTAGGACGCCAGCATGTTGTCCGAGAGGTCGCCGGGCACGTCCTTGACGTATTTGGACAGCTCGCAGTCGTAGACGGCCGCCGACGGGATCGCGTCCTGCGGATCCCAGATGTCGCGCTTGCCGTCCTTGTTGGCGTCGATGGCGTGCGTATCCCATGTGCCGGGGATGAACTGCGCTATCCCCCGCGCGTCCGCCGGGCTCACGGCCTTGGGATTCCAGGCGCTCTCCGAATAGATCTGCGCGGCGAGCAGCGCCGGGTTCAACGCCGGGCAGAGATTGCCCCACTCCTGTACGAGCTGCTGGTACTGCGCCGGCACGGCGCCCTGCGCCAGGCCGACCGACTTCCCGCCCCCGCCGCCCAGCAGGTTCGAAGCGGCCGAGTACACCCCGATGACGAGCAGCCCGATGAAACAGAGGCACATCGCGATGCCGGCACCCACGCCCACCCAGAGCTTCCGCACCCCGCAATCCTCCCCCAGGAGCTCGCTCCGTACCCATGAATTCCCTACGTCCGCCCATCCGTCGGCGTACGGTCCTCCTCTATCGTGGGCGCCGGCATCCTGCCCCGCGCACATCCCATGAGGGGGGACCGTGACCGAGCTCAACTGGATTCCGGCGACCGACGGCGACGAGACCGAATACCTGGAGGTGGCGTTCGGCGACGACGGCAACGTCTACATCCGCGAGAACCACAAGCCGGACGAGATCGTCGTGACGACCGACGCGAAGTGGGACGCGTTCGTCCTGGGCGTCAAGGCAGGCGAGTTCGACCATTTCGTGGAGGGGATCGAGTAAGGACAGCCGATCGGGGCGCCCACTCCAAACGGTCCGGGCGCCCACTCCATCCGGTCCGGGCGCCTACTTCAGCCCGTCCGGCGATTGAGGACCGGGGTCTGGGGCGGAGCCCCAGTTCGGGAAGGGGCGGGTAGGGGAAAAGCCCCCTCCCCCCGCTCAGCCGTCGTCCTTGCCGTCCCCCCGGTCCCGCTTGTCACCCGACTTCTTCTTCGGCTTAGGACGCTCGGACCGCGACGGAGTCGAAGACGCCTCCGCCGCCGGCACCACCCGCGGCGCCTCCGGATCGGCCGCCGGCGTCCGCCCCGCGGGCCCTGCCCCCTGGTCCGCCGACTGCGACGGCTGCGCCTCGGGCCGCTGCGGAGCCCCACCGTCCGATCCGAATACCGACGCCCCGATCACCGCCGCGGCCACGAACGCCACCACGCCGGCCGCGGCACTGGCCAGGACCCGAGGATTCCGAACACCCTTGCCCCCCGCGCCCTTCCGTCGCGTCGAGGAGTGCCGTACGGGCGCGGGACCCGGCACGACCGCCGTCGGCCCGGGTATCGGCGGGCCGAAAGGGGCGGGCGCGACCGCCGGGGCAGGCAACGGCGCCTGCGCGGTCATGGGAGCGGGCACAGACGTGGGCGCAGGCACAGGCGCGGCCACCGGCATCGGCACGGCCGCCACCCGCGGTGCCTCATGCCGCTCCGGCCCCGCGAACCACTCCGCCACCTCCTGCGCCGAGGGCCGCTCCTCCGGCTGCTTGGCCAGCATCCGCAGCAGGTAGCTCTCGAAGGCGGGCGTGAGGTCCGGCCGGTGGCGGCGCGGGGGCTCGGGCGGTGTGTCGACGTGGAGGTAGAGCAGCGCGGTCGGGCTGTCCGCCCAGAAGGGCGGCCGGCCGACGAGCAGCTGGTAGAGCACGCACCCCAGTGCGTACACGTCGGAGGCGGGTCCGGCCATCCGGCCGAGGGCCCGCTCCGGGGCGAGGTAGGTGCTGGTGCCGACGATCTGACCGACCCTGGTCAGCGCGGCCGAGGTCTCGTCGACGAAGCGGGCGATGCCGAAGTCGCCGATCTTCAGGGTGCCGTCGGCGTCCAGCATCAGGTTGCCGGGCTTGACGTCGCGGTGGACCACTCCCTGCCGGTGGGCGGCCGCCAGGCCCGACGCGGTCTGCGCGGCGATGGAGGCGACGCGCTCCGGGCCCAGGCTGCCGTGCGCGGCGAGCTCCTGGGCCAGGCTCGGGCCCCGCACGAGCTCCATGACCAGGTAGAAGCGGCCGTCCCAGGACCCGAAGTCGTAGACGGCGACCACCTGAGGGTGATTCAGGCGGGCGGCCGTCTGGGCCTCCAGCCGGAATCGGCTCGCGGCGGATTCGTCCCCGTCGTCGCCGAGCAGGAGCTTGACCGCGACCTGACGACCCAGCACTTCGTCCCGGGCCTGCCAGACTTCGCCCATGCCGCCACGGCCGAGCAGCTCGTCCAGCCGGTACCGATCGGCAACCAGCACCCGTACCACCCTTGTTCTCGACGCCCCCGATGCCCCCGATGCGATCCGGGCGGCGCACCCGACAGCGTACCGACCGAACACATAGTCGTTTGAACATCCCCATGACCCCCGCCCCACATCGACATTGCTCCGCGTCCACGCGCGTGATACACAGAGTCACCATAGTTCTCCCCACTGACAACGCTTCGCGTCGCAGGTCAGACCGAGGGCGACCGTGATGCATACGGGTTTCGCCAAAAAATGACGCCAAGTCGACATGCGAGGGCGGCATCGTCAGCGAAGATAGGTCCCGACCTTTGCCGCGCGGCGAGGGCGGTGCAACACCCATAAAGGGGCGGTGAGTTACAAATGTTTCTGGCAGCCGCAAAGGGCGACATCAACACCATCATTGGCGGAATCGCTCCTAACTGGGGGCCGTTCGGCAACCTCGGCCAAGAGGCCCGCATCATGGTCGAGGTCGTCATGGCCGTGGCCATCCTCCTCTGCCTGGCCATCGCGATCTGGGGCGCGGCCAAGCAGCGCATCGGCGCGACGGCGCTGCGGGACACGTTCAGCGCGGAGCAGGGCAAGGGCCTGATCGTGGCCGGCCTGACCGGTGTCTTCATCATCGGCTCGCTCGGCACGCTGTTCACCATTGTCTACGGCATGGCCGTCTGACCCCACGGCCCCGTCGGCGGCCGACTCCAACCCGCCCATGCGCCCCGCGAGTAGCTCTGTCACCATCCACCCCACCGACACCATCCGGCCCGCCGCGCATCACCCCCGCGCAGACCCTCTCGTCCCCGAGTCCCCCCGCACCGAGGCTGCCACCTGATGCCCCCTCACACCCCCTCGTACTCCTCCCCCGGGATCGCCCTCCCGCCGCTACCGTCATATGCGGGAGACACAGCGGCGACGACGTATGAGGGGACGTGCGCGCGATGAGCCTCGGCGACGACGGCTACGGCAACGGCCGGGACTCCGGCCGGGCGGGCGGTGACCACGGCGACGACCGCCACCTGACGCGCACCCGCCTCCCGGAGGGCGAGGGCGACCCGTACGGCCCGTCCCGCCGCGGTGGCCGCGGCGGCCGCACGGGCAGGCCCAGCCGGAACCTGATGACGGTCGTCGGCGTCGTGGTCCTCCTCATCGCGGCCATCGCCTTCGCGAACAGAGGCGGCGGGGACTCCGCGTCGGACGACTCCGACAAGGACGCGGGCAAGGTGAGCGCCCGGCCGACGGCACCCTCCGGCACGAAGCCCGTGGCCGGGAAGACCGGGGGGATCGCCTCGGGGTTCGCCCACACCGAGCAGGGGGCGCAGTCGGCGGCGGCGAATTACGCGGTGGCGCTGGGGGGGGACGGGATGTTCCGGGCGGAGACGCGCCACGGGATCGTCGACGCCATCCACACACCCGAAGCCGCCCCCGTGCTCCAGAAGGAGCTCGACAAGGCGTACGCCGGGAGCCTCTTCCAGAACCTCGGGCTCAACCCCGACGGCTCGGCGCCGAAGGGCCAGACATTCGTCTCCCGCACCATGCCGATCGGCTCGAAGGCCACCTCGTACAACGACTCCGAGGCCACCGTCGAGGTCTGGTGCGCGGGCCTGGTCGGCCTCGCGGGCCAGGGGTCGACCAAGCCGGTCAGCCAGACGTGGTTCACCCTCACCCAGAAGCTCCACTGGGTGAACGGCGACTGGAAGATCGCCTCCTCCGAGCAGAAGCAGGGCCCCGCACCCGTCGCCGGCGATGTCCGCGCCTCGGGTGCCGACGAGATCACGAACGCGGTCAACGGTTACGGAGGGTTCACTTATGCCAGGTAGCCGCCGCCACCGTGGCCTGTCGCTCACGGCCGTAGTGGTCTCCGCCCAACTGACACTGGTCGCGCTGGCCTCGCGGGCGGCCGCCGCTCCGACACCCACGCCCACGCCGACCACCTCGCCGGCGCCGTCGACCTCGCCGAGCGCGGGCGGCAAGAGCTCCTGCGACCTCATCGTGGGCCAGGCCAAGAGCTTCTGCGAGGGCAAGGACGGCAAGAGTTCAGCGCCGTCCGCCCCCGACCCCCAAACCGCCCTCGACCCCCTCGCCTCCCTCGCCAAAGGGTGCGCCGACGCCGCGTCCTGGATCATCAAGAAGCTCTCCGACGCCGTGCACGCCACCGGCAACGTCGACTTCACCAACGCCACCTTCCTCCGCCAGTACGCCGTCGTCTTCGCCGCCTCCACCATCCTCACGCTCGTGCTGTGGCTGCTGGCCGTCGCCAAGCGGGCCGTGCGCGGGGTGCCGTTCACCGAGGCGTTCACCGAGGCCGTCGGGTTCCTGTGGCTGACCGTGCTCGCCTCCGCCTTCACGCCGCTGATCCTCTACACACTCGTCTCGGCCACCGACGCCGTCACCGAAGTGCTCTCCACCGGCACGAACGCGAACAACGACGCCTTCTTCGGCGGCTTCGCCGACGCGCTCAAGAAGGGCGACGGCATCGGCGGCGGCCCGATCATGCTGATCGTGGTGTCCCTGGTCTCCGTGCTCGCCGCCGGTGTGCTCTGGCTGGAGCTGGTCATCCGGGCCGCCCTGCTCTACGTCGGCGCGCTGCTCGGCACCGCCGTCTACGCCGGGCTGGTCGACAAGAACATGTGGGGGCACGTGCGCCGCTGGGCCGGGATCATGATCGCGGTGATCCTGGTCAAGCCGATCGTCGTGATCGTGCTGGGCCTGGCCGGGGCGCTGTCCTCGGGGAAGGGCCCGGACTCCTTCTCCGCGGTCGTGTCCGGCCTCGCCATCATCATTCTCGCCATCTTCGCCAGTGCGATGATCTACCGATTCGTCCCCGGGTTCGGTGACGAGATCGTCAGCACCCGGGGCGCCAGCAAGGACGCGGCGTCCCGGCAGGCCGCCGCCGTGATCTCCTCGCCCGCCGCCCTGGTCAAGCAGGGCATCACCACCCACAGCGCCCGCGGCTCCGGCGGCGGGAGCGGCCAGCAGGCGCGGCCGGCCAACTCCGTCTCGGGCGGGGTCGCCGCCCACAGCACCCGCGCCCCGGCCCGCCCGGCGGCGAGCGGCGGCGGTGGCGGCGGTAACGGAAGCACTCCTTCCGCCCCGCCCCGGCCGCGTGCGCAGAACCGCAGCAATACCCCAGGAGGTGAGCGGAGTTGACGATGCAGGCCCAGTCCCAGCCGATCGCGGCCCGCCGTACGTATCTGATCGGCCGTGCCCGTCCCAACGCGGTCGTCGGCAAGAACCGGGAGACCGGCGAGATCTCCCTGATCATCGCCGGGGCGTTCCTGGGCATGATGTGCGGCCTCCTGGTGCCGATCCTCCCCTTGCGGATCCTGACGCTGACCGGCTTCCCGATGCTGGCGCTGGCGGCGGTCTACGTGCCGTACAAACACCGCACGTTCTACAAGTGGTTCGAGATCAACCGCACGTACAAGCGCACCCTGCGCCGGGGCACCGCCTACCGCTCGGGCGTCAGCGAGGCCGGTACGCGCCTGGACGGGCGCGAGGTCGAGGTGGGGCCGCCGCCGGGGATCGGGCGGATCAGCTGGCTCGCCGCTCCGTTCGGGCCGGACGAGATCGCCGTGCTGCTGCACGCCGACCGCCGCACGGTCACCGCGGCGATCGAGATCGAGGGGCCCGGTGTGGGCCTGCGCGACTCGGAGGACCAGGAGGCGCTGGTCGACCGCTTCGGGACGCTGCTCAAGCACGTCGCCAACGGGGACGGGTATGTGACGCGGCTGCAGATACTGGCCCGTACGCTGCCCGCCGACCCCGACGCGCACGCCAAGGACGTCGAGCGGCGAGGGGACGAGAAATCGCCCAAGTGGCTCAAGGACTCCTACGAGCAGTTGCAGTCGATGGTGTCGACCTCCTCCGAGCAGCACCGCGCGTACCTCGTGGCCTGCATGCACTACACCCGTGAGCTGTCCGCCGAGGCGCAGGCCATCGCCCGCGCCTCGCGGCACGAGGGCGGCAGCCGGCGGCTGGACCGGGACGGCGGGCTGGCCGTCGTCATGGCGCGGGAGCTCACCGACATCTGCGCCCGGCTCGCCGAGGCCGACATCCGGGTGCGGCAGCCCCTCGGGCAGGGCCGGCTGGCGTCGCTGGTGCACTCCATGTACGACCCGGACCACCCCATCGACCACCTCCAGGCCATGACGCAGCGCAACGCCTGGCCGGCCGAGCTGGACGCCATGGAGCCCACCTACCTCCAGGCCAAGACGCGCGAGTCGTCAACGCGCGCCCCCTGGTGTCACGCCACCGCGTGGGTGAAGGAGTGGCCGATGACACCCGTGGGGGTCAACTTCCTCGCACCGCTGCTCGTCCATACCCCGGACGTCATCCGTACGGTCGCCGTCTGCATGGACCTGGAGCCGACCGACGTGGCCATCGAGCGGATGCTGACCGAGAAGACCAACGACGACGCGGACGCCTCCCGCGCCGCCAAGATGAACCGGGTCGTCGACCCGCGCGACGTCGCCCACCACACGCGCGTGGACCAGCGCGGCGAGGACCTCGCCAGCGGCGCGGCGGGCGTCAACCTCGTCGGCTACATCACCGTGTCCTCGCGCTCGCCCGAGGCGCTCGCGCGCGACAAGCGGACCATAAGAGCCTCCGCGGGCAAGAGCTATCTCAAGCTGGAGTGGTGCGACCGCGAGCACCACCGGGCCTTCGTCAACACGCTGCCGTTCGCGACCGGCATCCGACGATAGGGGCAACCGCCGTGCTCGATCCGCTCGCCACCGTCACCGAGGCGTTCACCAGCTTCCTCTTCGGAAAGGTGGAGACCACCCGGCTGCCCGTGCGGACCTCCACCGGCCAGGCCCAGGCCGTCTACCTCCCGACCGCGGCCCCCGGCCTCGGCGACTCCGGTGTGATCATCGGGCGCGAGGTGTACTCCGGGAAGGGGTACATCTACGACCCGTTCCAGCTGTACGGGCAGCAGCTGCCGGCCCCGCACTGGCTCGTCCTCGGCGAGTCCGGCAACGGCAAGTCGGCCCTGGAGAAGACCTATGTGCTGCGTCAGCTGCGCTTCCGCGACCGGCAGGTCGTCGTCCTCGACGCGCAGGGCGAGGACGGGGTGGGCGAGTGGAACCTCATCGCGCGGCAGCTGGGGATAACCCCCATCCGCCTCGATCCGACGGCCGCCCTCAACGGCGGCATCCGCCTCAACCCGCTGGACCCCTCGATCACGACGACCGGGCAGCTCGCCCTGCTGCGCACGATCATCGAGGTCGCGATGGGGCGCGGCCTGGACGAGCGCTCGGGCTTCGCCCTCAAGGTGGCGCACGCGTACGTCAACGAGACCATCCTCGACCGTCAACCCGTGCTGACGGACATCGTCGAACAGCTCCGCCACCCCGAGGCGGAGTCCGCGGAGTCGATGAATGTCGACATAGACGATGTACGGGCATGGGGCCTGGACGTCGCGCTGGTGCTGGACCGGCTGGTCGACGGTGACCTGCGGGGCATGTTCGACGGTCCGACGTCGGCCGGGATCGACCTCGACTCACCGCTGATCGTCTTCGACCTCTCGCACATCGACCGCAACTCCATCGCCATGCCCATCCTGATGGCGATCGTCGGCGTCTGGCTGGAGCACACCTGGATCCGCCCGGACCGCAAGAAGCGCATCTTCCTGGTCGAGGAGGCGTGGCACATCATCAACTCGCCGTTCGTCGCCCAGCTCTTCCAGCGGCTGCTGAAGTTCGGGCGCCGGCTCGGCCTGTCCTTCGTCGCGGTGGTCCACCACCTGTCCGACGTGGTCGACGGCGCGGCGGCGCGGGAGGCGGCGGCGATCCTCAAGATGGCCTCGACCCGCACCATCTACGCCCAGAAGGCCGACGAGGCGAGGGCGACGGGCCGGGTGCTCGGGCTGCCCCGGTGGGCCGTGGAGATCATTCCGACGCTGACGCCCGGCATCGCCGTCTGGGACGTCAACGGCAATGTCCAAGTGGTCAAGCACCTGATCACCGAGGCCGAGAAGCCGCTGGTCTACACCGACCGCGCCATGACCGAGGACGGCGACGACCTGGCCCGGGACGACCTCGCCCGCGAGCTCGCGGCGGAGGCGGCGGCCGCCGATCGCGCGGCCGCGGCGATGGAGGCCCGGCTCGCGGACGAGGCGTACGGCTCCTCCGAACCGACGGTGGCCTGACCCGTGGCCGGCCCCGGGAACCTGAACCACCGACAGCCCGAACGTGGCATTCCGGACGGCCTGCTGGTCGGCGTCATCGCGCTGCTGCTGGGGCTGACGCTCCTGATCTGGGCGACGACCGGCCTGGCGGCGCTCCTCGCGCACGGCGGCTGGCCGGACGGCGTCACCCTGGCCCGTACGCCCCTGGCCCTGCGCCACCTGCTGACACGGCCCAGCGATCTGTCCGCCGCCTGGCCGGACACCGCGGCCGGTGCGCTGTCGGGGTACGGGCTCTTCTGGGGGCTGCTCATCGGCGAACTGCTCGTCCTCATCGTGCTCGGGGTGTTCGTCCTCGGCACGGTGGCCCGCTGGCGGGCGGTACGGGCCCGGCGGCGGGCGGGCGTGCCGGATGCCCGAACGGAGGAACCGACGACCATAGCCGTCCAGGCCGTGACCGCCGTCTCGGCCGCGGCCGAGACCGCCCCCGCCCCCGTACTCCCACCGCCCGCGGCGCCACTCCCCACCGGGCCCCCGCCCGCCACCCCCCGCGTCCTCTACGGCACCGGCCGGCGCGAGACCGCCACCCGTCTGATCCTCGAAGCCGCGGGGCCCGTCCTCGTCACGACCGCCGACCCGGCGCTCTGGGCCGACACCAAGGACTCCCGCGCCAAGCTCGGCCCCGTCCACGCCTTCGATCCCGGCCATCTCCTCGACACACCGGACCGCCTCCGCTGGTCGCCCCTGACCGGTTGCGACGTCCGCGACACCGCCGCCGCGCGCGCGACCGCGCTGCTCGCTCCCGTACGCCCCCTGAGCGCCCTGGACTCGGCGACCGCGGACACCGCCGAGACCTTGCTGCGCTGCTGGCTGCACGCCGCGGCCGTCGACGGCAGGCCGTTCCGCCAGATACTCCGCTGGACACAGGGGAGTTCGGGGCACGAGCCCGTACGGATCCTCCGGACGCACCCCAAGGCGGCGGGCGGCGCGGCGGGCGAACTGGAGTCCGCGCTCACCGGCCACCCGGAACGCAGGGAGATGGCTCAGGAGTTGACCGCACGGGCCCTGAACTCCCTTTCTTCCGTTCATATCCGCGACGCGTGCAACCCAAATCGAGCCGATTCGCTCGCGTGGGAATCATTCCTCGCCGAGCGGGGAACGCTGTACGTGCTGGGTGAGGCGATTGAGGATCCCCGGACCCGTCCGGGTGCGATGCCTCTGTTGACCGCCCTCGTCGCAAGCGTGGTCGAGCACGGCCGGGGCATGGCCGGACGGTCATCCTCCGGTCGGCTCGACCCACCACTGACCCTCGTGCTGGACGACGTCGCCGCCGTCGCGCCCCTGCCCGCCCTGCCGGACCTGCTCACCACCGGCGCGGACCAGGGCCTGCCGGCGTACGCGCTGATGCGCTCCGAGGAACAGGCCCGCGCCCGCTGGCCGCACCGCACCCTGGTGGGGTGACGGCTCACGACCCGAAGGCCGCCTTGATGATCTTCCCGACGACCGGGGTGCCCTTCTCGCTCTTGGCCTCCGTGGCGTTCACGGAGTACACGAGGGTGCGGGACAGGTCGCGGGTGGCACCGAAGCCGTTGAGGTAGCCGTAGCGGCCGCCGCTCTTGCCCCAGACCACCGTGTCGCCGAGCTCGATGCGGGTGAGCCCGCTGGTGTACGCGGCCTTCTCGTGCTTGCCGTACGCCGGGACGTCCGGAACGGTGAACATCAGCTCCAGCTCGGCCTTCGGCACGACGCGGCCGCGGAAGAGCGCGGACGTGAAGCGCTCCAGGTCCGCCGTGGTGGTGATGAGGTCCCCCGAGGCCCAGGTGATCGACTGGTTCCACTCGGTCGCGTCGAACAGCTCCCCCTTGGAGAGCTGGTAGCCGTGCGTGTGCCGTCCCCGGATCCCGGCGGCGTCACCGGGGCTGTACGTGTCCTTCAGGCCCGCGCGGTCGATGACCCGCTCCCGCACCTCTCGCTCGTACGAGTGACCGGTCGCCTTCTCGATGAGCAGGCCCAGCACGTTGTAGCCGATGTTGGAGTACTCCTGCCGCGTGCCGGGCGTGAAGTTCATGGGCTTGGTGAAGGCACGCTGGACCAGCTCGCGGTGGTCCCAGCTGGTGAAGCGTTCCTTCAGGTCGGACTCGAACGAGCCGTCGGCGCTCGGCAATCCGCTGGTGTAGTTCAGCAGCTGGCCGACGGTGACGTCCGGGTAGTGGGCCGGCAGCAGACCGGGCAGGTAGCGCTGGACCGTCCCGTCGAGGGACAGCTTGCCCTCGTGGACGAGCTGGAGGGCGGTGGCGGCCGTGAACGCCTTGGTGATGCTCCCGGCCCGGAACCGCTCGTCGCCCTTCGGTGCCCGGTGCGTACGGAGGTCGGCCTCGCCCGACGTACCCGCCCAGCTGCCGTCCTTGCCGCCGAAGCGGACCTGGGCGGCGGTCGCGCCAGCGTCCGGCAGCCCGGCGATCGCCTGGCGCAGGGCCTCGGCGTTCGCCGGCACCCGCTGCCGCGTGTGCGGGGCTCCCGCGTGCGGAGCGGCCGCCGCGGGGACGGCGACGCCCGCGCCCAGGGCGGCGGCGACGGCTATGGCGACGGCGATGGTCTTACGGCGCATGGGAGTTCCTCCGGTCGATCGGTGCGGATTTCCATCCTCGTGATCCGCACCGCCCGGCGGATCGCCGACGCGAGGGGTATCCGGGCGCCCCGACATCACCCGCGCGAGGGAGGTCCCGTCCGCGCCCCGAGAGTGATCAGCCCCGTCTCGTACGCGCAGATCACCGCCTGGATCCGGTCGCGCAGCCCCAGCTTCGACAGCACATTGCTCACGTGCGTCTTGACCGTGTGCTCGCTGACCACCAGCGCGGCCGCGATCTCGGCGTTCGACAGGCCCCGCCCCAGCAGGACGAGCGTCTCCCGCTCGCGCGAGGTGAGCGCGCCCAGCTCCGGCGCCGGAGCCGCCCGGCCGCGCCCGGTGAAGTCGGCGACCAGCCGCCGGGCCACCGAGGGCGCCAGCAGCGAGTCACCGGCGACGACGACCCGTACGGCGTGCACCAGGTCGTCGCGGCGCACGTCCTTGAGGAGGAAGCCGCTCGCGCCCGCGTGCAGCGCCTCGTACACGTAGTCGTCCTGGTCGAAGGTCGTCAGCATGACGACCTTGCAGTCCGTCTCCGCGCACACCACGCGCGCCGCCTCGATGCCGTCCATGACCGGCATGCGGATGTCGAGCAGCACGACGTCGGGCCGATGCCGGCGCGCCGCCTCGACCGCCTCGGCGCCGTTCCCCGCCTCGGCCACGACCTCGATGTCGGGCTGGGCGGCCAGGATCATCGCGAAGCCGCCGCGCACCAGCTCCTGGTCGTCGGCCACCACCACACGGATCGTCAACTCCTCACCCCCGAGGAAGAGGGGACCACGACGGGCAGTACCAGGGCAACGCGGTACCCCTGGGATCCCGGCAGCGGCCCGCAGGACGCCGAGCCGCCGTGGGCCGCGGCGCGCTCCCGGATGCCGATCAGGCCCTTGCCGCTCCCCCGGCCCGAGGCACGCGGCACGCCCGTCCCGTCGTCGGTCACCGTGGCGGTCAGCCGGTCCGGCTCCCATACGAGCCGCACGGACACCGATTGGGCCGCGGCGTGCTTGATGACGTTCGTCAGCGCCTCCTGCACCACGCGGTAGACCGTCACCTGCGCGTCCGCGGCGAGCGTCCGTGCCTCCCCCTCCGTGCTCAGGTCCACCTCCAGCCCCGTGCGCCGCACCTCGCCGACCAGGCCGTCCAGTCCGGCCAGCGTCGGCTGCGGGTCGCGGGTGCCCTCGGGGCCGTCCTTGAGGACGCCCAGCATCCGCCGCAGCTGCACCATCGCGTCCCGGCCCGCGCCGGCGATGGCGTCGAAGGCCGCTTCCGCGCGGTCGGGGTCGGACCGGACGACCAGCGGTCCGGCCTCCGCCTGAACGATCATCAGACTCACGGCGTGCGACAGGATGTCGTGCATCTCCCGGGCGATCCGGGCCCGTTCGCGCTCCGCCGCCCGCTCGGCCTCCACCAACCGGGCCCGCTCCAGCTCGGCCGCCCGCGCCTCGACGGCCTCGGTGTACGCCTGACGGGTGCGCGCCAGCACACCGAGCACGTACACCATGGTGAAGAGGAAGAAGGCGAACAGGTACTCGCGCGCGGTGTTGGTGCGCAGGGCGACGGACACCGCGATGAGCGGAAGACCGGCGCCGATCGTCACCCGCCGTTGCCACCGGCCCGCCCCGTAGGCGACCGAGAAGATCGCCACCATCGGGCTGTACGGCATGGGCTGCCCCGGCCCGTCCATCGGCAGATACGCGAGCCCGGCCACCGTGATCGCGCACAGCACGGCGAAAGGGGCCCGGCCGCGCCACAGCAGGGGCAGCACGGACAGCGTCGTCATCCCGTAGAAGAACCAGGTCGCGGGCGGGACGTCGGGCGCGCGCGGGACGACGAAGGGAATGGTCACCGCCGCCTGCACGACGGCGGTGACCACGACGTCGACGGTCCACGGTCCGGCCGCGCGGAGCCGGCGGAGCAGGGCGGTCATCAGCGGCGGGGGCGGGCGAGCGACATCTCGTGTTCGAACGCCGACGGATCGGCCTCCAGCGGCAGTGCCTCACCGGTCGGCTCGAAGCCGAGCTTGCGGTAGAAGGCCCGGGCGCGGTCATTCCTCTCGTGCACGTACAGGCGTACGCGTGCGACGCGGGGCTCGTCGAGAGACCAGGAGTGGTCGATCGCGGCGCGGAAGAGCGCATCCGCCAGACCGGTGCCCCTGTGTTCGGGGCGGACGAACACTCCGGTGAGGTGCGTCTGGGGCATGCCGGCCGGGGTGCCGAAGGCGTTGTCCACGCCGGGCAGTTCGAGGCGCACGGTCACCGTCCCCGCCCACCCTCCGTCCGGGCCCTCGGCGATGAAGGTGGTGGCGGTGTCGCCGTCGGTGTTGCCGCGCGCCCGTTCCCGCCAGTAGGCGTCGGGGCGGGCGACCGCGTTCTCGTAGGTGTCGAGAAAGGCGACCGGCGCGGCCGGGTCACCGAGCCCGGCGAGCCGCAACTCCTTGACCCGCTCCCACTCGCCGGCGCGTACGGTCCTGATGGTGTGCTCCATCCGCTGATCGTCACCCTGCGCTCACGGCACGGGCAAGGTGTTTTCCCTCTCCCTGCCGCGGGCATGGGGCAGCGCGTGAACGAGACACGGCCGACGGTCGTCGCAGTGGCCATGGGAGCGGCCGAGGCCGCGGCGGTTCTTCCCTCCGATCTACGGGCACGGCTCGGCGAGTTCGCGGAGCCGGTCCCCGGCACCCTCACCGGCGCACTCACGGCACCGGGGGCGCGCGAGACATTGGCACGCGCCGAAATCCTCATCACGGGGTGGGGCTGTCCGCCGTTGACGGAGGAGGTGCTGGACGGCTCCCCGCATCTACGAGCGGTGGTCCACGCCGCCGGGTCGGTCAGGCGTCTGGTGACGGAGGGCGTCTGGGAGCGGGGCATCGTCGTCTCCTCCGCGGCGGAGGCCAACGCCGGCCCGGTCGCCGACTTCACCCTCGCGGCCCTCACCTTCGCCGCGAAGGGGGCGTTCACGGCAGCGGCGGCGTACGAGGCGGGGTGGCCCGCCTTCCCCGACCGCCGGGGGGCGGACGGCCGCACCATCGGCGTCATCGGCGCCTCTCGCATCGGACGCCGCGTCATCGCCGGCCTGCGCGCCTCGGATGCCGGCTACCGGATCCTGCTCTACGACCCGTACGTTGCGGGCCCCGACGCGGCCGGCCTGGGCGCGGAGGCCGTCGGGCTCGACGAACTGTGCGGGGCTTCCGACATCGTCACGGTGCACGCGCCCCATACCCCGGAGACGTACCGTCTGCTCGATGCCCGGCACCTCGCCCTGATTCCCGACGGCGGCACGGTCATCAATACGGCGCGTGGTGCGCTCATCGATACGTTCGCTCTCACCCGCGAGTGCGCGACGGGCCGCTTGGACGCGATGCTCGATGTCACGGATCCGGAGCCGCTGCCGGCCGGTCATCCACTGCTGCACATGCCGAACGTGCTGGTCACTCCCCATGTGGCGGGGGCTCAGGGCAGCGAGGCACGTCGACTCGGCGCGTGGGCGGTGGAGGAGGTGGCACGGCTGGTGAACGGTGTGCCGCCGGCGGGACGGGTGAGACGGGGAGATCTGGACCGGCTGGCATGAAGGGGGCGGGAACGTGAAGGGGGGCGGGAATGGGAATTCTGCCGGGAAACGCGAGAAAGCCCCGGTAGGAACCGAAGTTCCCACCGGGGCTTTCTCTAAAAATTGTTCGGCGGCGTCCTACTCTCCCACACGGTCCCCCATGCAGTACCATCGGCGCTGAAAGGCTTAGCTTCCGGGTTCGAAATGTAACCGGGCGTTTCCCTAACGCTATGACCACCGAAACTCTATGAAGTTAACCCACCGGAACACAACACGGTCGTTACTTCAGAACC
>NZ_JAGGOL010000109.1:18658-18956 GCF_018614525.1 Streptomyces sp. ISL-11 | reverse complement strand
GCCCCCGCCAAGGCCGAGGCGCCCGCCGCCGTGGCCCCCGCGCCGCAGCAGCCGGTCGCCGAGCGTCAGCCGCGCCGTCGCCGCACGCGTCCCCTGCGTCCGGAGCCGGTCGCCGAGGTCGGTTTCCAGACCGTCGAGACCGCCGCGGCGGCCATCGCGGCCATGATCCCGTCCCAGGCCGGCGAGTCCGCTCCCGCCGAGCCGAAGCGGTCGCGTGCCCGTAAGGCCGTGGCACCGGTGGCCGAGAAGGCCGTCGCCGAGACGGTCGAGGCCCCCGAGGCCGAGGTCAAGCCGAAGC
>NZ_JAGGOL010000109.1:0-18637 GCF_018614525.1 Streptomyces sp. ISL-11 | reverse complement strand
CGTGGAGACCGCCGAGGCCAAGCCCAAGCGTGCCACCCGCGCCAAGAAGGCCGTCGAGACCGCCGAGGCCGTCACGGAGACCGCCGAGGCCAAGCCCAAGCGCACCCGCACCGCCAAGAAGGCCGTCGCCGAGGCGACCGTCGTCGAGGCGGAGGCCGAGGTCAAGCCGAAGCTCACCGCTCGCGCCAAGAAGGCCGCCGAGGCCGTCGTGGAGACCGCCGAGGCCAAGCCGAAGCGCACCCGTACCGCCAAGAAGGCCGTCGCCGAGGCGACCGTCGTCGAGGCGGAGACCGAGGCCAAGCCCAAGCGCGCGACCCGCGCCAAGAAGGCCGTGGCGGCCGTCGAGGCCGTGGACGGCGCCGCCGAGGTCAAGCCGAAGCGTGCCACCCGCGCCAAGAAGGCCGTCGAGACCGCCGAGGCCGTCACGGAGACCGCCGAGGCCAAGCCGAAGCGCGCCCGCGCCACCAAGAAGGCCGTCGCCGAGGCGACCGCCGTCGAGACGGAGACCGAGACCAAGCCCAAGCGCGCGACCCGCGCCAAGAAGGCCGTGGCGGCCGTCGAGGCCGTGGACGGCGCCGAGGTGAAGCCGAAGCGCACCCGCAAGGCGGCCGCGCCCAAGGTCACCACCGAGGTCTGAGGCACCACCCGCACCACCGTCGATGGCCGGTCACCCCGCGAGGGGTGGCCGGCCATCGGCGTACGTCCACCGCGCTAGCCTCGTGGCATGAGCAGGCCGCCCTTCCTCACCTTGCCCGCGTGTGCCCGCGCGTACCGTCTGACCACGTCGCGCGGCGAGTTCGCCGTGCACGACGCCCGGCCGGCCTCGCCGCCGCGCGGCACCGTCCTGCTCGTCCCGGGGTTCACCGGCAGCAAGGAGGACTTCATCGCGCTGCTGGAGCCGCTCGCGGCCGCCGGCTACCGCGCCGTGGCCGTCGACGGGCGCGGCCAGTACGAGAGCGGGGGCCCGCGCGAGCCCGGCGCGTACGAGCAGGACGAGCTGGCCCGCGACGTGCGGGCGCAGGCGGCGGCGCTCGGCGGTGGTGTGCACCTGCTCGGGCACTCGCTCGGCGGGCTGATCGCGCGGGCGGCCGTGCTGGGCGACGCGGTGCCGTTCCGCTCGCTGACCGTCATGAGCTGCGGTCCGGCCGCGATCGCCGCGCCCCAGCAGGCCCGTACGCGGCGGCTGATCGGCGCCCTGGAAGTGCTGGACATGGAGTCCGTCTGGCAGGAGATGCGGCGGGCGGACGCGGAGAACGCGCCCGCCCTGGAGACCCCGCCCGAGCTCGACGCGTTCCTCCACCGCCGCTGGACCGCCACCCTTTCCGAGCAACTCATCGTCACCGGGCGCCAGTTGACCGTGGAGCCGGACCGCACGGCGGAGCTCGCGGCCGTGCCGCTGCCCAAGCACGTCATCTCCGGCGTCCTGGACTACGCCTGGCCGGTGCCGTCCATCGACGCGATGGCCAAGGAGCTGTCGGCGACGCGCACGGTCGTCGAGGGCGCGGAGCACTCCCCCAACGCCGAGCGCCCGGCCGCCACGGCTGACGCGCTGCTGCGCTTCTGGGACCTGGCCTGACCCCGGGCTAGGTCGTGTCCGGCGGATCATGTGGGCGGGCGACTGCGGGTCGTCTTTGACGCCTGCGGCGGCGGGCGCCCTGCGGGCGCGTCCTCAATCGCCGGACGGGCTGGAATCGGCTGAGCTCAGCCACTTTCAGCCCGTCCGGCGATTGAGGACACCGCCGCGCAGCGGTCGGTGCGCACGACACGACTCCGCAGCCGAAGACCCCACCGGGCACCCCCTAGCCAATGGCCGCCGTCACCGTGAAGAGTCCGCCGTCGGGGTCGCGCAAGGTCGCCTCGCGGCCCGAGCGGTAGTCGCCCACCCGTGTCTCGTCCGGCTCCGCGGCGACCGTGCCGCCACCCGCCAGGGCCGCCTCGACGGCCTTCTCGACGTCCTCGACGCAGAAATAGACGTGCCAGCGCGGCCGGATCCGCGGGTCGGGCGCCGCCTCGACGGCGCCGCCCCGCAGACAGGCCACGGTGTGGCCGGCGGCCCGCACCATGACGGCGTCGTCCTCGTAGCGCACCTCGCAGCGGTCCGGCCGGCCGGTGGCCCACTCGAAGACCTCGCCGTAGAAGATGGCGGCGGCGAAGGCGTCGCGGGTGCGCAGTTCCAGCCAGGCGGGCGCCCCGTCCCGGCCGATGCTCCACTCGCGCAGCGTCCGCCCCTCCCAGAAGCCGAAGACGGCCCCGGCCGGGTCGGCGGCCAGGGCGGCCCGCCCCTGGCCGAAGGAGAGCGGGCCGACGGCGACGGTCGCGCCGCGCTCGCGGATGCGGCCCGCGACCGTGTCGGCGTCCTCGACGGCGAAGTAGGACGTCCAGGAGACGGCGACGCCCATGGAGCGCGCGACATTGCCGATACCGGCGACGGGCTTTCCGTCGCGCAGCGCGACGGCGAAGTCCTCGCCCAGGGAGCCCGGCCGGAACGTCCAGCCCATCACCGGGCCGTAGAAGTCCTGCGAGGCCTTGAGATCGCCCGTCAGCAGACTCACCCAGCACGGCGCGCCCGGCACGGCGTGGTCGACGGAGGCCATGGCCGTTCGCCTCGTTTCTGTTCCGCGTCCCCGCCGGCCACCGCCGGACGGCGGACTGTTCCCGCATCCCTCATGGAGGGTGGCCGCGCTCTCGGGGGCACGGCCACCCCTAGTCAGGGTTCCACTCACCACCCCCGCGCGCATTCCGGCGCGCGCAGGCGGCGCGGGGTTCAGTACTGCGTGCGCAGGTGATCCCAGAATCCGTCGCGCAGCGCGCGCCGGAGATCGGCGTGGCCGCGCAGCGACAGACCGAGCAGCGCCTCGGCCTCGACCAGGAGTTCCTGGTCGACGGAGCCCGGCAGATAGGGGTGGCCGGGCAGCAGTTCGGCGAGCGTGTCGCGGCCGCGCGAGCCCAGCCACTGCGCCGCGACCTGGGCGCCGACGAAGCGCACGTCCTCGCGGCCCGGGGCGGGGCCGTGGTGGGCGGCCGCCTCGCCGTAGGGCTCGTAGGTGGCACGGCGGGTGACGTAGGGCTTGCAGAAGTCGAGGTCGAAGGTGCGCTGGCTGTCGACCTCCCAGAGCAGCGGTTCGGCCTGGTTGCGGCCGCCGCCGGCCTCGATGCCCCACAGGTGGACGCGGGCGCCGTAGCCCTGGGCCGCCTCGACCGCCGAGACGAGGTCCTCGTCCCCGCCGATGAGCGCCGCGTCGCTGATGGCGCGGTGGCGGGCGAGGGACTCCAGGTCGGTGCGGATGAGGGAGTCGACCCCCTTCTGCTGGTTGTTGGCGTTGAGGTTGCCGAGGCGGACCTTGACGTCGGGCAGCTCGGCGATGCTCTGCTGCTCGGCGGTGTGGATGCGGCGGCGGGCGCCGTCGTACCAGTAGACGCGCAGCAGCCGGCTGTCGGGGAAGATCGTGCGGGCCTTGTCGATGAACGCCTCGATCAGCCCCTCGGCATCGAGGTCGAAGGTCCGCCGGTCCTCGGTGCCGGTGACGAGGCGGCCGGCCGCGGCGTAGACGTAGCCCGCGTCCACGAAGATCGCGTGGGTCGAAGGGGTGGTGGCGACCTCGGCGAGGACGCGGGTGAGCAGCTCGTTGGTGCGTTCGACACCGGCGGCGATCGCGGCGAGATCGGGCTGGTCGGAGAGCGGCGAGTCAGTCATGGGGAGGTCTCATTGTCAGAATCGTCACGCAGAGGACGTGTTCCAGTGCGCTACTCGTCAGTAATTAGTCATGTTAAAAATTTCCTTAGCGTAGGGAATGTTTGCAGGCGCCACCTCGTTGGACACGTATGGAACGCGACGCACTGACGCGCCGCGTTCCGCCACTCATGGAGTTCTCCTCAGGAGGATCAGGACGAAGGGAGAAGCCTTGCGCTTCGAAATCATGCGTCTGGACGACATCGACGGTACGGCCGTCGACAGCACCGTCGTGGACGCCGCCTCCGTCAACCGGATCGTGCAGCAGGCCGCCTCGATCGGCCAGCGCATCTATATCCGCCCGGCCGCCACCGCGGCCCGGTAACGCCTCACGCGTTCCCACCCACACGAACACCCCCGTACGGACCGTACGGGGGTGTCGCGCGTTCACGGCGGTGCCGCGCCGGGTGCGCCGGGCGGCGGCGGGGGTCAGTGGCCGTCGATGACCTGCGTGATGCCGTTGATGATCTGCTGGACCGCCAGCGCGGAGAGCATCATGCCCGCGAGCCGCGTCACCAGCACCACACCGCCGTCCTTGATGACCCGGATGATCAGCAGCGAATAGCGCATCACCAGCCACAGCACGATGTGCATCGCGGCGATCGCGCTCCACACCGACACCTGCCCGGCGAACCCGCTGGCGTGCTGCACCGCGAGGATCACCGAGACGATCGCGCCGGGCCCGGCCAGCAGCGGCATGCCCAGCGGTACGAGCGCGACGTTGACGTCCTTGGTCTGCGTCGGCTCCTCCGACTTGCCCGTCAGCAGGTCGAGCGCGATGAGCAGCAGGAGCAGTCCGCCCGCGATCATCAGCGCCGGGGTGGTGATGTGCAGGTAGTCCAGGATCTGCTGGCCGCAGATGCCGAAGACGGCGATGACGCCGAAGGCGACCGCGGCCGCCTGCCAGGCCATGCGGCGCTGGACCTTGGCCGGGCGGCCGGAGGTGAGGGCGAGGAAGATCGGCGTGATACCGGGGGGATCCATGATCACAAAAAGCGTGAGAAAGAGGGATCCGAAGACAGCGATGTCGAACACAGTGAGGGCCTTGCGAGAGTGGTGCGAGCAGGAGCGGAGCGCCCGCGGGACGCGTACGGGGATGCGGACGGCGCGGGCGGGGGCGTACGGGCGCGGTCACCCGCGCACGGCATGACAGACGTGCGTACGCGACCGGACCCGGGACGTGGGTGCGGTCAGCCGCCGGCGCCGGGGACGGGGAACGCGCCCGTGGCCCGGCGCGTGATCTCGCCGTAGATCTCCGGGTCGGTCGTGAACTCGCCGAGCCGGCAGGTCTTGCGGCTGCCGTGGTAGTCGCTGGAACCGGTGGTCAGCAGGGAGAGGTCGGCGGCGAGGCCGCGCAGCCGGGCGCGGGTGGGCTCGTCGTGGTCCATGTGGTCCACCTCGACGCCGTCGAGCCCGGCCGAGGCGAGCTCGGCTATCGCGGTGCCGGAGACGCTGTTGCCGCGCTTGAGCGCGAAGGGGTGCGCGAGGACGGTCACGCCGCCCGCCGCCTTGACCAGGCGGATCGCGTCGAAGGGGTCGAGTTCGTGCTTCTCGACGTAGGCGCGGCCGTCGCCGGCGAGCCAGTCGGAGGTGAAGGCGTCGGAGACGGTGTCGATCACACCGAGCTCGACCATGGCGCTGGCCACGTGCGGCCGGCCCACGGCGCCGCCGCCGGCGAGCTCGGCGACGCGCTCCCAGGTGACCGGCACACCGAGCTCGTTGAGCTTGGTGACCATGGCACGGGCGCGCGGCACGCGGTCATCGCGCAGGAGCTCCCGCTCGCGCGCGAGCTCCGGCTCCAGCGGGTCGAAGAGGTAGGCCAGCATGTGCACGCTGAAGCCGTCGGGTCCCTCGAAGCGGCAGGACAGCTCGGCGCCGGTGACGAGGGTCAGCCCGGCGGGGAGCGCCGCGACGGCCTCGGCATGGCCGCCGACACCGTCGTGATCGGTCAGGGCCACTACGTCCAGCCCGGCGGCGGCCGCGTTGCGCACCAGCTCGGCGGGGGTGTCCGTACCGTCCGACGCCGTGGAGTGGGTGTGCAGATCGATGCGCACGACGCGGCCTCCGGGCGGGACGAGGGCGGACAGGGACCGGTTCAGGATAACCGCCGCGCGACGCCGTCCCCGGTCGCGCCCCTTTACGTGACCCGGGCCACGGCGCTCCGACCGGCCGGCCGCGCCGGGACGGGCCCTACCGTCCGCTCGGCGAGAGCAGGCGCGGCGACAGCGCCCCGCACGGCAACAGGTCCACTTCCGCGCCCGCTTCGCGCAGATCCGTGAGCACCAGCTCGTCGTACATCAGCAGCCCCGACCGCTCCGGCCAGACCACCGCCCACAGCCACAGGCCGCGCGCCTCGCCCGCGAAGACGGCCCGGTCCTGGGGCGCGCCGTCGACGTGCCACAGCGGGGTGGGGCGGCCGGCGGCGTGGACCTTGGCGTGCGGCGCGCGGTCGACGGAGATGTACGGGCCGGGGTCGGGGCCGTCGATGCCGGCATAGCGGGCGCCGAGGCCGACGCCGAGCTCCTCGGCGACGAGCAGCAGCTCACCGGGGCCGCCGAGCGGGCTGGGCCCCGAGCAGGCGACGGCGGTGGCCCGGCCACCGCTGCGGTCGTCGCCCGCGCACCCCACGCCCGTGTACAGCCAGCCGACGGGCAGCGGCCAGGGCATCCACACCGGGACCTGGGCCCGGTTGACCACCACGGCCAGCGCTTCGACGCTCGGCGGGACCACCGGCTGCAAGGGGTGCACGGTGCCGTGCAGGGAACACTGCCAGGAGTCGGCGAAGAGACCGGGCGCGCGCACCCGGCCACCGCACTTCGGGCAACTGGGTTCGCCCCTCATAGGGCCCAACGGTCCTCCGCGTCCGCCGCCGCGTCAAGGACGATCACCCGTCCGGAGCGGCGACACACCGGAGCGTCACCCCAGGGGCACCCCTGGCCTCAGTGGGTCGCGCAGATCGGTGCCGTGGCGCAGCCAACGCTCCTCCAGCGCGGCCGCGCCCTGGACGCGCTTCCAGGCCGCCTCGTTCGGCGTCATCGGCAGCAGCGGCAGGAAGCGGACGGGGTCCATCGGCTCGTCCAGTTCCAAGTCCGCCACCAGGCCGCCGGACTCGGCGACGAGCACGGAGGTGAAGGGCGCGTCCGGCCACAGGGGTTCGCCGGTGTCCAGCGACGCGCCCGGGGCCACGACGAGCCCCTCCACCTGGGGGGAGGCGGCGAGCACGGCCAGCGGGCGGAGCACCCGGTCGGTGTCGGCGCGGCCGGCGCGGACGCTGAGGAGGAGTTCGGCGCGGGGGCCGCGCAGGGGGTCGGCGAGCACGGCGGTGGGATCGGCCATCGGCTGCGCGGACATGCCCAGGGTGGCGTAGCGCACGACGTCTCCGTCGAGGAAACGGAGGACCTCGATGCGGTCCGTACCCAGGAAGGTCACCGCGGCGCGCGCGTCCGGTTCGCCCAGGGCTGTCCGTAGGCGGGCCTCGACCAGTGCGAGAACGTCTGACATGCAGTGAGCATAGAACGCGTATCGAACGGGCAAAGGAGGGTATTGACGCGTCAAGTGGCTGCTAGCCTTGACCTCTGGTCAGGGAGTTACGTTCGTCCCCCAGCGGGGACCGGCCGGAGGAGGTGGGGCTGCGGTGGATCCTAGTCGACCGTGCAGTACCGGCAGTTCTCCCGTACCTCCGCTCCGGACGCGTTTTTTGTGATCTGAGTCTTCCGCCGACGGCCTTCTCGCCCGGCCCCTCCGGAAGCCCCTTCGCGCCCGTGGTGTTCGACGGAAGAGCGCCTTCGTCTCGCTTTGTTCCGTGTTCTCTGCGAACTGCCGTCAGTCCCCGACGCACCACGCGAAGCGCCGCCCGATTTGCGGACGTATCCCTGTTTTCCGAGGCATCACGTCCACGTTCCTGGCAGCGTTGCGCTCGTCCCGACTGGCGGCCGGCCCGTGAAGGAGCCTGCCATGTCGATGATCCGTGACCTGCGTGCCGCCGTCCGTCCCGCCCTGCGCCGCAGCACCACTCCGTACGACTACGACCCCACGCGCGACCCCTCCAGCAACAGCGCCGTCGTGGACTGCGCCGTCTACCGCGACGGCAAGCGGGCCAGCGACCACGTCAGCCCGGCCGAGGCGATGCGGCGCGTGCGGACCGACGGGGGCTTCGCCTGGATCGGACTCCACGAGCCGACGGAGCGTGAGTTCTCGGGCATCGCCAAGGAGTTCGGGCTGCACCCGCTGGCCGTGGAGGACGCCGTCCACGCCCACCAGCGGCCGAAGCTGGAGCGCTACGACGACACGCTGTTCACCGTCTTCAAGACCATCCACTACGTCGAGCACGCCGAACTGACCGCCACCAGCGAGGTGGTGGAGACGGGCGAGGTGATGTGCTTCACCGGCCCGGACTTCATCATCACCGTCCGGCACGGCGGCCAGGGCTCGCTGCGCGCGCTGCGCCACCGCCTCCAGGACGACCCCGAGCTGCTCGCCAAGGGCCCCTCGGCGGTGCTGCACGCCATCGCTGACCAGGTCGTCGACGGCTACATCGCGGTCGCCGACGCCGTGCAGGACGACATCGACGAGGTGGAGATCGATGTGTTCTCCGCGCCCAGCAAGGGGTCCTCGCGCGGTGGCGACGCGGGCCGCATCTACCAGCTCAAGCGTGAAGTGCTGGAATTCAAGCGGGCGGTGACCCCGCTGATGCGGCCGATGCAGCAGCTCAGCGAGCGGCCGATGCGGCTGGTGGACCCGGACATCCAGAAGTACTTCCGCGACGTGGCCGACCACCTCGCGCGCGTGCACGAGCAGGTGGTCTCCTTCGACGACCTGCTCAACTCGATCCTCCAGGCCAATCTCGCCCAGGCGTCGGTCGCGCAGAACGAGGACATGCGCAAGATCACCTCATGGGCGGCGATCTTCGCCGTGCCGACGATGATCGCGGGGATCTACGGCATGAACTTCACGCACATGCCCGAGCTGAAGTGGAAGTACGGCTACCCCGCGGTCATGGTCGTGACGGTCTCGATCTGTTTCGCCATCCACCGCGGCTTCAAGCGCAACGGCTGGCTCTAAGGGGTTGTCCGGTGGGTCTGCGCGGAGTCGCGGACCCACCGGACACCCCCTAGCGCCGTCTCCCGGCCCGGTCGGCCATGATGACGAGCGCCAGCCCGGCGAGGATCACCGCGAGCGCCGGGCAGGCGGCCGGGGACGGCAGCTGGCCGAGCCACAGCGCCGCGATCAGGGTGGCGCCCGGCGTCTCCAGCAGGATCGCCGTCGAGGTGACGGACGGGCCGAGGCCCTTGACCACCCGGTTGATGAGCGAGTGGCCGAGCAGCTGCGCGGTGACCGTCAGGACGGCCAGCTTCAGCCAGGTGCCGCCGCTGTAGCCACCGAGCGAGGCGCCGGAGAGGAGACAGACGGCGAGCAGCAGCACGGTGGCGGTGACGTACAGGACGTAGGTGTACGCGACGGTGCCCACCGTCCGGCGCACCTCCGCGCCCAGCAGGACGTACCCGGCGGCCGCCAAGCCGCCCGCGAGGGCGAGGGCGTCCCCGGCGAGGGCCTGCGGGGAGACCGACAGGTCGACGCCCGTGAGGATCACGACGCCGAGGACGGCGAGCACGGTGCCCGCCCAGACGAGGGCGGGCGGGCGGTGCCCGCGCAGCCGCAGCAGGAGCGTCGTCCAGATCGGGGTCGTGGTGACCAGCGCGGTCGAGGACGCGACGGACGTCATGCGCAGGCTCAGCAGCCACACCGCGAAGTGCGCGCCCAGCAGGATGCCCGCGGCGACGGTGAGCAACAGGGCGCGGCGGCCGATGCCGCGCAGCTCGGCGCGGTGCCGCAGCACGGCGAACGGGGTGAGCACCCCGACGGCCATGGCGTTGCGCCAGAAGGCGATGGCGAGGGCGGGCGCGGCGATGGACGCGGTGAGCGGGGCGGAGAGGGAGATCCCACTGATCGCCACGGCGAGCAGGAGGAGGTCCGTACGCGCGCCGGGCCGGGCCGTGGTCGCCTCGGCGGGCGGGGCGGGCGGTGCCGAGGGGGCGGCGTCACGTCGGGTACGGGCGGTCGTCACCCGCCCAGCGTAGTCAGCGGCATAAAGTAAGCGGCATGACGCAGACGCAGGCACTGATCGAAGAGGCCACGAAGAAGTCCGGCCTCATCTGGGTGCAGGGCCCGACGGGGCCGAGCCGCGCGCTGTGGCACGTATGGCACGAAGGTGCCGCCCATGTCGTCGGCGGCCCCGGCGAGCAGCCGCTGGACGGACTGGGCCTCACGGACGGCGGACGGGCGACCGTCACCGTCCGCAGCAAGGACAAGGGCGGCCGCCTGGTGACGTGGTCCGCCGAGGTCGGCGAGCCCGCCGTGCGCGGCGAGGCCTGGACGGCGGCCGTGGCCGAACTCAAGGGCAAGCGCCTCAACGCGCCGGACGCGGAGCGTCTGGAGGACCGCTGGGCGGCCGAATGCCGCGTGGTGACCCTGACCCCGACGGGCGACACGGTGGCCCTTCCGGCGGATTCCCTGACGGCCCGCCCTCTGCCGACACCGGCGACGACACGGGAGCCGATGCCGGCAGCCCTGCCGCGGCTGCTCCGCAGGGGTCGGAAGTAGGGACGGGGCGCGCCCCGGGCCGGCCCTGCCGCGGGTGCTCCGCTGGGGTGGTGCCGGACCTGCGGGCCGTGTCATGCGCACCGCCGCGGCGCGGTGGTGTCCTCAAGCGCCGGACGGGCTTGGTTGTGGCTGGGCTCAGCCGGCCCGCGCCTAGTGATCTGGTTGTGAGTTCGCCCGGCACCACGTGAGTCGCTTTCCGTACCGATTCGTGGGTTTGGCTGACGGGTGCCGGTTGGCTTCGGTCTGCTGTGGGCTATGGGTGACAGCAGGCTGGAGCCGCTGGTCCTCAGTGAGGCCGAGCGGCAGGTGTTGGGCAACTGGGTCAAGCGCCGGACGACCGCGCAGGGTCTCGCTTTACGGGCGAGGGTCGTGCTGGCGTGTGCGGAGGGCGGGCCGAACCTGGCGGTGGCCGCCCGGCTGGGCGTGAACCGGGGCACCGTCGCCAAGTGGCGGTCCAGGTTCCTGCTTGACCGGCTGGACGGACTCGCGGACGAGCCGAGGCCCGGGGTCCCGCGGACCATCACCGATGCCCAGGTGGAAGAGGTGGTGGTCCGCACTCTGGAGGAGACACCGGCGGGCGGGACGCACTGGTCGAAGCGGGAGCTGGCCAAGGTGGTGGGGATCTCCCCGGCGAGCGTGCTGAGGATCTGGCACGCCTTCGGCCTGCAGCCGTGGCGGACCGAGACGTTCAAGATCTCCCCGGACCCGTTCCTGATCGACAAGATCCGTGACGTGGTGGGCCTGTATCTCGCCCCGCCGGCGAACGCCGTGGTGTTCGCGGTGGACGAGAAACCGCAGATCCAGGCCCTTCAGCGGACCGCGCCGGTCCTGCCCATGGTCCTGGGAGTGCCCGAGCGGCGGAGCTTCGACTACGTCCGGCACGGCACCGTCGACCTGTTCGCCGCGCTGAACACGGCAACCGGCAAGGTGATCGCGAAACTGTCCGCCCAGCACCGGGCCGTGGACTTCCGTGACTTCCTCGACGAGATCGACCGCCAGACCGCCAAGGGCCTGGCGGTCCACGTCATCTGCGACAACCTCTCCGCCCACAAGGCACCAGTGGTCCACAAGTGGCTGCTCGCGCACCCGCGCTTCCAGCTCCACTTCACCCCCACCTACTCGTCGTGGATCAACCAGGTCGAGCGGTGGTTCGCCGAGCTGGAACGGCGCTGCCTCGAGCGCGGAGTGTTCTGCTCCCTCGACGACCTCAAGGCCGCACTGGAGAACTGGATCAAGATCTGGAACAACGATGCCCGGCCCTTCAAATGGACCAAGACCGCCGACCAGATCCTCAACCGAATCTGCCGCTACTGCTCACGCATCTCCGAACCAGATCACTAGCCGCCCGTCGGGATCGCCTTGCCGTAGTCGACCGTTTCGCCCTTCGCCGGGACCGCGAGTGCGAAGTCCTTGCCCCAGTCCGCCAGTTCCAGCTGGCCCGCGCCGCCCGCGCGCTGGACGCGCAGAGGGTAGGGCGTGCCCGTCAGGGAGACGTCGAGCGTGCCGCCGGAGCCGCCCGCGCCGCTGACGCGGATCGTGCGGGTGCCGCCGACCGTGCCGTGCTCGCCGCGGGCGAGTTTGCCGTGCAGGCCGATGAGGCCGTCCAGCAGGACGTCCTTGTCGGTGAAACCTTTGAGCTTCTGGTACGAGGGGTCGCCGGACGGCACCTTCACGTACTTCTTCTCCAGCTTTCCGGCCGCCGCCGCGCTGTCCCCCTTCGGCACCGTGCTCGACGACGGCTTCGCGCCGGCCCCGTCGCCGTGCGACCAGAAAGCCGCCGGCGCCTTGAGGTAGAGCTCGTCCCCGACCCTCAGCAAGGAGAACGTGGTCGCGTCGGACGAGACCTGCCCCGTTCCCCCGTCCCGCTTCAGCCGCATGTCGATCTTGTACGTACGGCCCTGGCTGACGACGCTGCCGGACAGGTGGACCGCCGGCGCGGTCCGCGCGGCCGACCGGGCCTGGTCCTGGATCTTCACGGGGTCGAGCTTGCCGACGCCGTTGGTCCCCGCGTCGGGGTCCTCGCCACCGCCGCCGCAGGCGGTGAGCGCCACGGACAGGCCCACGCACAGCGCTCCCACGAGAGCCGCGTTCCGGGTACGCACGTCTGCTCTTGCCTCCTGTCGCGGGCTGGAGTACGGCAGCGTACCCGGGCCGCCCAGGAGCGGAAGCGGGCAGTCCGTACGGCCGTCTCTCCCGCGCCGGGCAGAAGCCGGTCACGTTAGCCTGAACCGGACAAAGCACTGGAGGAGGAGGCGCGGCCATGGCAGCAGGCGCCCACCGGGTGTTCGTGTCGCACCTCGCCGGCGTCGCCGTCTTCGACCCGAACGGCGACCAGGTGGGACGGGTGCAGGACGTCGTCGCGATGCTGCGGGTCGGAGGGCGGCCGCCGCGCGTCCTCGGGCTGGTCGTGGAGGTCGTCAGCCGCCGGCGGATCTTCCTGCCCATGACCCGGGTGACGGGCGTGGAGTCCGGCCAGGTCATCACCACCGGCGTGATCAACATGCGGCGCTTCGAGCAGCGCCCGACCGAGACGCTGGTCCTGGGCGAGCTGCTGGACCGGCGCGTACGTCTGGTCGAGGGGGGCGAGGAGGTGACCGTCCTGGACGTCTCGATCATGCAGCTGCCGGCCCGCCGCGACTGGCAGATCGACAAGGTCTTCGTCCGCCGCGGCAAGGGCGGCGCCCTGCGCCGCAAGGGCGAGACGCTGACGGTCGAGTGGTCGGCCGTCACCGGCTTCTCGCTGGAGGAGCACGGGCAGGG
Source organism: Streptomyces sp. ISL-11 (assembly GCF_018614525.1). GTDB lineage: Bacteria > Actinomycetota > Actinomycetes > Streptomycetales > Streptomycetaceae > Streptomyces. Next base: position 5,547 of record NZ_JAGGOL010000109.1, on the reverse strand, counting down.
TGCGGAGAACCTGCTGGCGACGTTCGAGCGGCTGCGCCCGGCCGACCTCGCCAACGTCCTCCACCACCTGACGCCGAAGCGGCGCGCGGAGGTGGCCGCCGCGCTCGACGACGACCGGCTGGCCGACGTCCTGGAGGAGCTGCCGGAGGACGACCAGATCGAGATCCTCGGCAAGCTCAAGGAGGAGCGTGCCGCCGACGTCCTGGAGGCGATGCAGCCGGACGACGCGGCCGACCTGCTGTCCGAGCTGCCCGAGGACGAAAAGGAACGCCTGCTGACGCTGATGCAGCCGGACGACGCCGCCGACGTGCGCCGCCTCCTGGCCTACGAGGAGCGCACGGCGGGCGGCCTGATGACCACCGAGCCGATCGTGCTGCGGCCCGACGCCACCGTCGCCGACGCCCTCGCGCGCGTGCGCAACCCCGACCTCTCCCCCGCCCTCGCCGCCCAGGTGTACGTCTGCCGGCCGCCGGACGAGACGCCGACGGGCAAGTACCTGGGCACCGTCCACTTCCAGCGGCTGCTGCGCGACCCGCCGTTCACCCTCGTGGGCCGGCTCACCGACACCGACCTGCGGCCGCTGCCGCCGGACACCCCGCTGCCGGCCGTCACCAGCTACCTGGCCACGTACAACATGGTGTCCGCGCCCGTGGTCGACGAGGACGGCTCGCTGCTGGGCGCGGTCACCGTCGACGACGTCCTGGACCACCTGCTGCCCGACGACTGGCGCGAGACCGAGCTGCACTACGGGGCGCTCGGCATGAGCGATCTGCGGGAGGCCGGCGATGGCTGAGCGCGGCCGCGAGGAGCGGCCGGCGGACCGGCCCCGGGTGCGGCTGGACCTGCCGAGGGTGAAGCGGCGCAGCTGGCTGCCGGCCTACGACCCGGAGGCGTTCGGGCGCACCTCGGAGCGGATCGCGCGGTTCCTGGGCACGGGCCGGTTCATCGTGTGGATGACGGTCGTGATCATCCTGTGGGTGCTGTGGAACACCACGGCCCCCGGGCACCTGCGCTTCGACAATTACCCGTTCATCTTCCTGACCCTGATGCTGTCGCTCCAGGCGTCCTACGCGGCACCGCTGATCCTGCTGGCGCAGAACCGGCAGGACGACCGGGACCGGGTCAATCTGGAGCAGGACCGCAAGCAGAACGAGCGGTCGATCGCGGACACGGAATACCTGACACGGGAGGTGGCGGGGTTGCGGATGGGGCTGGGGGAGGTCGCGACACGGGACTGGATCCGCTCGGAGTTCCAGGAGCTGGTCAAGGAGCTGGAGCAGCGCCGGGTATTCCCGCGCGAGAGTGAGGAACGCGACCGCTGACAGCCCTTTCCGGCAGCCCGGTCGGGCGCCGTAACATCGACGCATGGCTACCGACACTCCCGCAGGATCCGCGCCGGTCGAGGACGCGATCCGCGCCGCGCTGGCGACGGTGAACGATCCCGAGATCCACCGCCCGATCACCGATCTGGGCATGGTGAAATCCGTGGAGATCTCGGCGGACGGCACGGTCGCCGTGGCGGTCTATCTGACGGTCTCCGGCTGCCCCATGCGCGAGACGATCACCACCAACGTGCGCGATGCCGTCGCGGCCGTCGAGGGCGTCACGGGCGTCACCGTCGAGCTGGACGTGATGAGCGACGAGCAGCGCAAGGAGCTGGCGTCCGCGCTGCGCGGCGGTCAGGCCGAGCGCGAGGTGCCCTTCGCCCGGCCCGGCTCGCTGACCCGGGTCTACGCGGTGGCCTCCGGCAAGGGCGGCGTCGGCAAGTCGTCGGTGACGGTCAACCTGGCGGCCGCGATGGCGGCCGACGGCCTGAAGGTCGGCGTCGTGGACGCGGACATCTACGGCCACTCGGTGCCCCGCATGCTGGGCGCGGGCGACAGCCGGCCCACCCAGGTCGAGAACATGATCATGCCGCCGTCGGCGAACGGCGTGAAGGTGATCTCCATCGGGATGTTCACGCCGGGCAACGCCCCGGTGGTGTGGCGCGGCCCGATGCTGCACCGCGCGCTCCAGCAGTTCCTGGCGGACGTCTACTGGGGCGACCTGGACGTCCTGCTGCTCGACCTCCCGCCGGGCACCGGTGACATCGCGATCTCCGTCGCGCAGCTCGTGCCGAACGCCGAGATCCTCGTGGTGACGACGCCGCAGCAGGCCGCCGCCGAGGTCGCCGAGCGGGCCGGTTCGATCGCCGTGCAGACGCATCAGAAGATCGTCGGCGTCGTGGAGAACATGTCCGGACTGCCCTGCCCGCACTGCGACGAGATGGTCGACGTCTTCGGCACGGGCGGCGGCCAGAGGGTGGCCGACGGGCTCACCCGGACCACCGGCGCGACGGTTCCGGTGCTGGGTTCGATCCCGATCGACGTACGGCTGCGCGAGGGCGGCGACGAGGGCCGGCCGGTCGTCCTGACCGACCCCGAGTCCCCGGCGGGCAGCGCGCTGCGCGCGATCGCGGGCAAGCTCGGCGGCCGCCAGCGCGGTCTGTCGGGCATGTCGCTGGGCATCACGCCGCGCAACAAGTTCTGACGCCGCCTGCGGCGCGTCAGGGCACAGTAAGGGGCGGCCTCCGTGGAGGCCGCCCCTTACCGGCTCTACGACTTCCCGGTCTCCAGGTCCTTGACCGGTGCGCCGGGGGCGTCGTTCTTCACGGCCGCGATGCCCTTCTGGGCCGCGGCCTTGCTGTTGTACGCCTCGCCGACGGCGATGACCTCGCCGTTTCCGGCCTTCAGCCGGAACCGGTGCTTACCGGCCTGGTCCTCGTAGAGTTCGAACGCACCACTCATGTCGTCTCACCTCTCCGGTTGCGACCCCCTGCCAGGCATTCAAGCCGGGCGCCGGGGCGCACGCAGCCCAGGTGGGCCCGATGGGTGACGCCCTCAGCTCCCGTAGGCGGCAAGGTCCTTGATCACAGAGAAGCCCACGCCGTACGCGCTCATGCCGCGCCCGTACGCGCCCAGGTGGACGCCGCCCTCGCCGGCGGCGGCGGTACCGGCCAGGACCCAGCCGTACTCGGACTCGCGGTAGCGGAAATCGGTGGGCACGCCGTCCACCGGCAGGGACAGCGTCGACCAGGCGGGCTCGTCCAGATGGTCCGCGAGCTCCCAGGCCAGCGCGGTCTGCTGGTCCAGCCAGTCCTGGCGCAGGGCGCGCTCCATCTGCGAGGGCCAGGTGCACGACAGCAGTCCGGAGCCGGCCAGCCAGGCGGCCGAGGAGACCGAGGTGGCCTCCAGCACGCCCGTACCGTCGGCGCTGCGGCGCACCGGGCGGCTCGCGACGGTCACCACGACGGCGAAGCGCTGCTTGTCCGCCTGCGGGTCCCGCTCGGCGCGCACCGTCGGCTCCTCGCCGTGGCCCGTCGAACCGTGCTCGACGGTGCCGTCGGCGGCGGCGCCGACCTGCATCAGCCAGCGCGGCCCGGTGTACGCCTCGTCGAGGCCGTACCACGGGAACGAAGCCAGCAGATAGCCGTCGACCGACCGCCGGGCACCGGGTCCGCCCAGTGCCGAGTCCGTGGACCCGGCGGGCCCGTCGGCCGCACCGGCCCCTTGCGAACCGACCCGACTCGTCGTCTCCATCTGCGCGGCGCCTCCTTGGCCCGATCCTGGGCGAGCCCGCCCCCCTCGGACGACTTCACCCCAAACACAGGGAGGATAGCCACCCCCGTCAATGGGGCACGGGATGCGCGGGCTCAGGTGGCGTCGGAATCAAACGGCGGGCGCTCGCCGGGGCCGGGGCTTTCGCGCTTTTTGAGCAGGTCAGGGGTGGAGCCCGCGGCGGGCGCGGCCGGGGAGGCGTCGGCGCCACGCCCGTGCACCGCGTCGGCGACCTCGGTCATCTCCGACTTGAGGTCGAAGCCGTTGCGGATCTCCTTCAGCCCCAGCTCGTCCTTGTCCAGCACGTGCTTGCGCACAAATGTCTTGGGGTTGAGGTCCTCGAACTCGAAGTCCTTGAACTCCGGGCCCAGCTCGGAGCGGATGTCGTCCTTGGCGTTCTCCGAGAACTGCCGGATCTTCCGCAATGTGCGGGACACGTCCTGGATCATCTTCGGCAGCTTGTCGGGGCCGAAGATGAGGACCGCGAGCACCACGAGCGCGACCAGCTCCAGGGGTCCTATGTCGAGCACGTTGCAGCTCCTTGATGCGTCAGTGGCCGACTGGCCAGGCCACCCATCACGGTACCTGGCCCGGCGGGCGGCAAGACAGACACCTCGGCCAACATCAGGCCAAAGCTCACCGCGAGCCGGCCGACCCGAGGACGAGTTCCACGCTCCGTTCCCTGCCGTCGCGTTCGACGGTCAGAGCGAGCCGGTCGCCCGGACGGTGGCTGCGGATCTTGACGATCAGCTCCTGGCCGCTGTGCACCGGGACGCCGTCGACTTTCTTGATCACATCGCCGGACGCGATGCCGGCCTTGTCGCCCGGTCCGCCCGGGGTGACGGCCGCGCCGTCGGCACCCTTGGTGTTCACCCGGGCGCCGTCGCCCGAATACTGCATGTCCAGGGTCACGCCGATCACCGGATGGGTGGCCTTGCCGGTGTTGATGAGCTCCTCGGCGACGCGCTTGGCCTGGTTGATCGGTATGGCGAAACCCAGGCCGATGCTGCCGCCCTGGCCGCCGCCGACGTCGCCGCCGTCACCGGCGGAGCGGATGGCGCTGTTGATCCCGATGACGCGGGCCTCGGAGTCCATCAGCGGGCCGCCGGAGTTGCCCGGGTTTATCGGGGCGTCGGTCTGCAGCGCGTCGACGTAGCTGACATCGCTGCCGTCCTCCTTCCGGCCGCCCGCCGTGATCGGGCGCTCCTTGGCGCTGATGATCCCGGTGGTGACGGTGCCCGCGAGGTCGTACGGCGCCCCGATGGCGACCACGGAGTCGCCGACGCGGACGGAGTCGGAGTTGCCGAGGGCGAGCGGCGTCAGCCCCGACACCCCGGAGACCTTGATCACGGCGAGGTCGTAGCTGCTGTCCCGGCCGACGACCGTGGCCTTGGCGGTCTGGCCGCCGTTGAAGGTCACCGATATCTGCCCGCCCGACCCCGCCGGCTCCACGACGTGATTGTTGGTGAGGATGCGTCCCTCCTTGTCCAGGACGAATCCCGTGCCGGTGCCCTGGTCGCCGCTGCCGCGCACATGGATCGTGACGACGCCCGGCAGGGCGCGGGCCGCGATCCCGGCGACGCTGCCCGGGGCCCGGCCCGACCGGTCGGCCGCCGCCTGCGGCAGCCGCACCGGGCGGGTCACCCCGCCGTCGCGCTCCAGATACGCGCCGATGAGTCCACCGGTTCCGCCGGCGACGAGGGCCACGACGACGGCGGCCGCGACGAGCCGGCGTGTCCTCCTTCGGCTTCAGCGGCACCAACGCCCACACCATCATCGAAGAGGCCCCCGAACCCGAACCCGTGGCGGGTGAGCCCGCCGAAGCCCGGCGCACCCCGGCCGTCCGCTCACTGCCGGCCCCCGTCGTCCTCTCCGCGAAGACGCCGCAGGCCCTGCGCGCCCAGGCCGGCCGCCTGCTGCGCCACACCGGTTCACAGCCCGGCACCGTGCC
>NZ_JAGGOL010000010.1:6630-42970 GCF_018614525.1 Streptomyces sp. ISL-11 | reverse complement strand
GCCCGGCCGTCGTGCGCGCGCATCGCCGCTTCCAGCCCGGCGCGCCCGATCCAGGCGCCGCTGCCGCAGTCCCCGAGCAGATGGCCCCAGCCGTCCGCCCGCCGCCAGCCGCCCCCGGGCGTGAGATCGGTGCCCAGCGCGATCATCCCCGTGCCGGCGGCCACCACGGCCCCGGGGCGCTGCCCGAGGGCGCCCACGTACGCGGTCACGGCGTCGGTGGCGAGGGCGAGCCGGCGCGTGCCGAGTGCCTCGCGCAGAGCGCCGGGCAGAACGGCGTGCAGGTCGGCACCGAGCGTGGCCATACCGGCGGCGCCCACGCAGACGGCCTCGCAGTGCCGCGTTCCCGCCCGCGCGAGCAGTGCGCGGGCGGCGGGCAGGATCCGGTCGAGGAGGTCACGCGCGTCGACGCCCCGCTCGCCGACGACGGCGGGGGCCGGGGAGGACCAGGTCAGGGACGGGCCGTCGCCCCGGGCGGGGGCCAGGGCGATCCGTATCCCCGAGCCGCCGGAGTCGATGCCCAGCACGAGACCGGAACCGGCGCTCACCAGGTCCGCCGCCCGTGCGGCGTGGAACGGCGTTGGGCGGTGAGGCCCATCAAAGCCCCCTCAGAGCTGTCGCTTCACGGCAGCTGCCAGTGCACCGGAGCCGCGCCCTGACGCGCCAGCAGCTCGTTCGCCCGGCTGAACGGCCGGGAGCCGAAGAAACCCCGGTCGGCGGACATGGGGGAGGGGTGGGCGGACTCCACGGACGGCACCGCGCCCAGCAGCGGCCGCAGATTGCGCGCGTCACGCCCCCACAGGATCGCCACCATCGGGCCACCGCGGTCGACCAGCGCCCGGATCGCCTGCTCGGTGACCTCCTCCCAGCCCTTGCCGCGATGCGCGGCGGGCTTGCGGGGAGCGGTGGTCAGCGCCCGGTTGAGCAGCAGCACCCCCTGCCGCGTCCACGGCGTGAGGTCGCCGTTCGACGGCCGCGGCAGCCCGAGATCCGTGTGCATCTCGCGGTATATGTTCTCCAGGCTGCCGGGCAGCGGCCGTACCTCCGGCGCGACCGAGAAGCTCAGTCCCACGGCATGGCCGGGCGTCGGATAGGGGTCCTGACCGACGATCAGCACTCTCACTTCGTCGAACGGCTGCTGGAACGCCCGCAGCACATTCGCGCCCGAGGGCAGGTAGGTCCGGCCCGCGGCGATCTCGCCGCGCAGGAAGTCGCCCATCGCGGCGATCCGCCCGGCCACCGGCTCCAACGCCTTGGCCCAGCCCGATTCGACGATCTCATTCAACGGTCGCGCAGCCACGGGGCGTCACTCTACTGGCTCAGCCCGTGTCCGTACGAACGCGGTGTCCCCGCTCGCCGGCCGTGGTCCGCCGGCGAGCGGGGTGGTGCGGGCGTGTCCGCCGTGGATCAGACGGCCCATCCGTACTGATCGGGCAGGCGCTTGTCCTCGCCCAGGTCGGCCGCGGCGCGGTGGGGCCAGTGCGGGTCGCGCAGGAGTTCCCGGCCGAGCAGGATCGCGTCCGCCTCCCCGTTGGCGAGGATCTTCTCGGCCTGCCGGGGTTCGGTGATCAGGCCCACCGCCGCGGTCGGCAGCCCGGCCTCCTCCTTCACCCGCCGGGCGAACGGCACCTGGTAGCCGGGTCCGGTCGGAATGCGCGCGCCGGGGGCCAGGCCGCCGGTGGACACGTCGAAGAGGTCCACGCCGCGGGCGGACAGCTCCCGGGCGAGGCGTACGGTCTCGTCCGCCGTCCATCCCTCGCGCTCGTCGTCGGCGTTCTCCGTCAGCCAGTCGGTCGCGGAGGTGCGGAAGAACACCGGCAGGTCGTCGGGCCACTCGGCGCGCACGGCGTCGACGACCTCCCGCGCGAAGCGCGAGCGGTTCTCGAACGAGCCCCCGTACTCGTCGGTGCGGCGGTTGCTGTGCGGGGAGAGGAACTCGTGGATGAGGTAGCCGTGCGCGCCGTGGATCTCGACGACCTCGAAGCCGGCCGCCAGGGCGCGCCGCGCGGCCGCCGCGAACTGTCCGACGATCTCCTTGATCTGTTCCACCGTCAGCTCGGTGGGCGCCGGGTCGCCGTCGGTGAAGGGGACCGGGCTGGGCGCCACCGGCTGCCAGCCCTCGTCGGCGCCCACGGGCTTGCCGCCGCGCCAGGGCCGGTCGGTCGACGCCTTGCGGCCGGCGTGCGCTATCTGGATGCCGGGCACGGTGCCGCGCGACCTGAGGAACGCGGTGACGCGGCGCAGCGCCTCTACCTGGGTGTCGTTCCAGATGCCGAGGTCCGCGGGGCTGATCCGGCCCTCGGGGCTCACCGCGGTCGCCTCGACGAGGATCAGCCCGGCACCGCCGGTCGAGCGGGCGGCGTAGTGCGCGAAGTGCCAGTCGTTCGCCACGCCGGCGTTGGGGCCGAACACCTCCGCGGAGTACTGGCACATCGGCGCCATCCAGACGCGGTTGGGGATGGTCAGTGACCGCAGGGAGAAGGGCTGGAAAAGTGCGCTCACGCTCACGGTGGGCTCCATTTCGCTACACGGCGGGTACGGCTCGTACGATAACCATCGTAGTACGCCAGATGTCAAACTACGGCGACCCTCGTACGAAGCTGGGGCTCGGCTCAAGCCCGTCCGGCGTTTGAGGACGCGCCCGCAGGGCGCCTGCCGCCGCAGACGGAGAGAACGCCCCCAGCCCCGCCGGACGGCGAGACGCGCGCCTCCTTCGAACTATGATGACCCTCGTACAATGACGTGACGACACCGCCCGAGCCCGAAGGAGCGCCAGCCGTGCCGACGCAGCGCCCGCCCCGGTCCCCGTCGACCGGCCGCTCCCTGGAGCACCCCGACCGCGGCCTCATCCGGCTCGAAGCGGTGCTGCACGCGCTGTCCGACCCCGTGCGCCTGAGCATCGTGCGCACCCTCGCCGAGGCCGAGGGGGAGCAGGCGTGTTCGGTCTTCGAGCTGCCGGTGACCAAGTCGACCACCACGCACCACTTCCGGGTGCTCCGCGAGAGCGGCGTGGTCCAGCAGATCTACCGAGGGACCGCGAAGATGAACGCCCTGCGGCGGGACGATCTCGAAGCGCTCTTCCCCGGCCTCCTCGACAGCGTCCTCACGGCCGCCGCCCGGCAGGCGGAGCGTCTCGGCGGCGCGTAGCGGTACGCGGCCGCCCCGGCCGGCACCGCGCGGAACGCCCCGCTCCTCGTCGCCGCTCAACGGCCGTCGCGCGCCGCTCCGAGCAGCCCTTCCCAGTCCGGGATCTTCACCCGCCCGCGGCCCAGCAGCCGGCCGAGCTCGGCCTCCGCCGCCTCGATGCCCAGCCACCCCGGCCATTCCACCGGATCCTGACCCGCCGCCCGCAGCGCGGCGCGCGCGTCCGTCGGCGGCCGTCGCGCCATCAGCGCGTCGGCGTCCGCGAGCAGCGACGTCACCGTCTCCTTGGCGCACGAGCGGTTGGTGCCGATCACCCCGGTCGGCCCGCGTTTGATCCACCCGGCCACGTACTCACCCGGCGACGGCACCCCCTCGCGCAGCACCCTGCCCCGGTCGTGCGGCACCGTCCCCCGCTCCGCGTCGAACGGCAGCCCCGGGATCGGCACGCCCCGGTAGCCCACCGACCGCAGGACCAACTGCGCCTCGATCTCCTCGAACCGGCCCGTCCCGGTCACCCCGCCCCTGCCGTCCGGTACGGTCCGCTCGAACCGGACGGCACGCACCGCGCCGTCACCGAGCAGCGCCACGGGACGCAGGAAGAACCGCAGATGGATCCGTCGCCCCTGGGCGGCCCGCGGCTGCCCGGACCAGCTCCGGAGCACCTCGACGTTGCGCCGGGCCGCCGCGGGCAGCCCGGAGGGATCGGCCCAGGCCGCGTCCAGCGCCGCCTCCTCCGCCCGTACGAGCGTCCCGGCACCCGGCAGCGCGCCCAGCTCCCGCAGCTCCTTCGTGGTGAACTTCGCCTGGGAAGGGCCGCGCCGGCCCGCCATGTGGATGTCCTTCACCCGGCTGTCCGCGAGCGCCGCGAGGGCCGCGTCCGGCACGTCGGTGGGCCGCAGCTCCTCGGCGCCGCGCGCCAGCACCCGGGCCACGTCGACCGCCACGTTGCCGACCCCGATGACGACCGCGGAACGCGCGCCGAGCACGAAGCCGCCCGGTGCCGCGTCCGGGTGGGCGCTGTACCACGAGACGAACTCCGTGGCCGAGAAGCTGCCGGGCAGATCCTCCCCGGGAATGCCCAGCCGGCGATCGGTCGCGGCCCCCACGCAGTAGACGACCGCGTGATAGAGCTCCAGCAGCCGCCGGGGCGGCAGCTCGCGCGGACCGTCGCCCACCGGGACGTTGCCGAGGAAGGCGACGTCCGGGTGCTCCAGGGTCACCCGCAGGTTGTCCTGCAGGGACTTGATCTTCTCGTGGTCGGGCGCGACGCCGTAGCGCACCAGGCCGTACGGGCACGGCAGCCGGTCCAGGACGTCCACCGTCACGCCGGGGACGGCCCGCTGCTCCACGAGGGACCGGGCGGTGTAGACCCCGCTCGGTCCCGATCCCACGACTGCGACGCGAAGCACGGTGGGCCCCTTCCCGCGGGAGTCGCCGAGACGTCCCGCAGAGGCCTCCAGGATGACACCGGGAGAGACGATGCGGGAGAGGCACCGGAGGGAGCCCTGGCCGATTCGGCCCGTCCGGCGGGGACGCCCGTGGCTCCTTCACCGGCCGCCGCGCCGTGCGGGGACATGCCGTAACTCCTGCGTCGACCGGCTCACAGCCCATACACTCAAGAGGTCTCCGGTCGTCGTTCCCGCCGCCGGGCAGGCGCGACTCCGGAGCGCTCGCTGATTGGGCGGCGCGGGGGACTGCCCAATCAGCGAGAGGCCCCGCACATGAGCGCGTCAGGACATCGTCCCGCGCCGCCGGAAAGCCCTCCGCCCGTGCTCTAGACGGCCACCACGCTGTTGTCCGAGCAGTGGGTTCCCATGACGCTGACGATCCCGGCCGTGCCGTCGCCGAAGAACCGGGAGAACAGGCCCGCCGGGCGGCCGCCGAACAGCAACGGTCCGAACACCGGGGCGACATCGACGTCGTGCGGCTCGTCCGCGCCGTCGGCGATCATCGCCAGCCGGCACGTGCGCGGCGCCACGAACTCCTGCACCACGCTGGTGCCCGTGCCGGCGGCCGTGATGACCGCCGCCTCCCAGTCCGCCTGGGCCGCCTCCCGGCCGATGACCACCTGTTTGCCGCTCATCCCTATGCCCGCCTTGAGCACCAGCGACTCCCGGTTGTCCACGGCGAACCGGACGAGGTCGACCTTGCGGTCGCCCCGGTTCGTCCACCGGTGGGACAGGACCCGTGTCCACGGCAGGTACCGGTCGACCAGGGCCCGCTCGGCCGCGCTCATCCACGGGCGGCCCTCCGACAGCATGCCCATGGTCAGCTTGCTCGACAGGAACGTGGAGGTCTGGGTGCCCACCAGCAGGCAGCCGTTGTCCAGCGCTGTCCGCACCGGGGCGGTGTCGATGCCGAGCTCGGCCCAGTCCGGGATGGTGAAGTCCCGCAGTCCCAGCGGGTAGCGCAGATGTGACGGGCAGTCCCAGGCCTCGTGCAGATCCTCCGGCTCGAAGAAGCGCGCGGTCAGCCCGTGGCTGTTGAAGTAGTCGGTCTGCAGATCGAAGTACCGGGTGAAGCCCCCTTGGTCGCGGGCGCTGCCCAGCAGGGCCACCCGGGGCGCGACCCCCAGCTCGTCGCACAGGTCCCGGAACATCGCGGTACGGACGGCGAACGGGTCCTGGTAGGCGAACGGAACCCGGCCCCGGTCGTCGGCGTAGAGCCCGCGCCACACCTCCAGGCGGCAGTGCGTCTCCACCGATCCGCCGAGCGCCCCGCTGACGTTGAACTCCAGGAACTGCGGTCCGTCCGGCCCGATGACGATGTCCGGGCGGGTCACACAGTCCGCGTACCGCTCCTCGGTGAACTGGTCGGCCACGAACAGCTGGTGCTCGCTCAGAGGCATCATGTACGCCGCCAGCCTCCCCTCCGTGGTCGGCGCGCTCTCCAGCGCGGTGCGGCGCACCAGGTCCAGCAGCGCCGCGGTCACGCGGAACAACTCCGCGTAGGACGCGCGCGGCAGCGCGATCGGCGCCGCGGGCAGCAGCGGCTGGTGCGGCCAGCCGGTCTCCCGGATCCCGGTGGTCAGCATCTCCCTGATCGTGTGCGCGGGAGCCGCGGGTGCCATCCGGTACCCGCCGAACCACGGGTGTCCCGACGTCCCTTGAATGCCGACGTCCTGGAGCAGGCTCATCCTCTTCCTCTCTCACTGCGTTCGTCCGAAAAACGCCGACCGGCCGTGGCCTAGTCTTGGCGCGGGGGCGATGTCACCTCAAGCGTCGCCCCCCTGGTGGAACCCCGCCGGTCCGTCCGAAGCACCCCACACGGGAGAACGACGCCATGACGCTGCGCCACGTCCGGGACAACGAGTACGTCGAGGAACACGGCGGGGACTACGAGGACTTCGAGCCCGGCATGGTCATCCGGCACTGGCCGGGCCGGACCATCTCCGAGACCGACAACACCTGGCTGACCCTGCTGACCATGAACCAGCACCCGCTGCACTTCGACCGCCACTACGGGGAGGGCGCCGAGTACGGGCAGGTGCTGGTCAACAGCGGGATAACCCTCTGCCTGGTCGGCGGCATGACCGTCCAGGCACTGTCCGCACGGGCGGTGGCCAATCTCGGCTGGGACAAGGTCCGCCTGAAGGACCCGGTGTTCGTCGGCGACACGCTCTACGCGACGAGCCGGATCCTCGGCAAGCGGCTGTCGAAGTCCCGGCCGGGTCAGGGGATCGTCACGGTGGAGACGACCGGCACGAAGTCGACCGGGGAGACCGTCATCGTGTTCGAGCGGTCCTTCATGGTCCGCTGCCGCGAGGCCGGCTGACTCTCACCCCCCGGCCGCCGCGGCCTCGTGGAGCGCCGCCGCGGCGGCCGTGTCCTCGATGGCCATGCCCACGCTCCGGAACACCGAGGTGCGGCCGTCCGCCGTGATCCCCCCGTTCACCAGGGCGCCCAGGTCGTGCAGTTCGTCCTCGCCGATCAGCCCGCCGGCGAGTGCGGCCCGCACCTCGCCCGCCTCCTCCAGCGCGGTGGCCCGCTCCTCCACGACGACGAACGCGCCCGCCAGGAGCGCCGGGTCGACCTCGATCGCCTCCTCGTGGGTCCCCCCGATCACGTTGACGTGCGCCCCGGGGGCCACCCAGCCGGCCGCCACCAGGGGAGTCCGGTCGCCGGTCGAGGTCGTCGTGCAGATGACCGAGGCGTCGGTGACGGCGGCCTCCGCCGTGTCGCACACCGTGACGCGGACCGGGCGGCCCGCGCCGTCGCGGGCCCACTCCGCGAACGCCTCCGTACGGGCCCGGGTACGGGAGTACACCCGGACCGAGCGGATCGGGCGCACGGCGGCCACGGCCCGTAGCAGCGCGCGGGCCTGCACCCCGGCGCCGATGAGGGCCAGGTCGTCGGCGTCCTCGGGTGCGCACAGGCGGGTTGCCAGGCCCGCGACCGCGCCGGTGCGGACGGCGGTCAGCTCGGCGCCCTCCAGCAGCGCCGTGACCCGCCCGGTCTCCAGGTCGGTCAGCACGACCACGCCGTGGATCAGCGGCAGACCGCGCTCCGGGTTGTCCGGGGTGAGCGTGGTGACCTTGACACTGCCCACCCCGCGCCGCTCCCAGACCGCCGTCCCGGCCAGCAGCTCCCGCTGCCGCCCGTGCTGGACGACCGTCCGGGGCGGCGACCACGTCCGGCCCGCCGCCAGGTCGCCGAACACGTCGGCCAGCGCGTCGATCACGCGCACCAGCCGGTCCTCGCCGGCCATGTCCTCGGCGCCGATCGTCACCGGCCCGGTCACGCGGCGGCCTCCCGGGCGCTCAGCTCGGCCACGACGTCGACGATCAGGTCCTCCTGACCGGCGATGGCCTGCCGTCTGCCGAGCTCGAAGAACACGTCGCGCGGGTCGACCCCGGCCCGCCCGGACAGGTCGAGCACCTGGTGCTTGAAGCCGGAGAACACCCCGGCCAGGCCGCTGACGATGCTCAGCGATCCGGTGACCGGCGGGGCGGGCATGAGCTCCCGCTCGGCGAGCTCGGCGGCGTCGAGCAGCCCGTACAGGTCGATGCCGGTCGTGAACCCGGAGCGCTCCAGCACCGGCACCAGCACCTCCAGCTGGGTGTTGCCCGCACCGGCGCCGAAGCCGCGTGCGCAGCCGTCGATGATCCGGGCCCCGGCCGCGGCGGCGGCCACCGAGTTCGCGACGGCCATGCCGAGGTTGTTGTGCCCGTGGAAGATCACCGGTACGTCGACGGCCCCGGCGATCGCGCCGATCCGCTCGGTGACGTCCTGCGGCAGGAAGTGGCCGGCGGAGTCCATGATTCCCACGGCCCGTGCCCCGTACCCGACGACGAGCGCGGCCTGCTCGGCCAGTTCCTCGGGGGACGCCATGTGGCTCATCATCAGCACGCAGTGCGCGTCCGCGCCCGCCTCGCGCAGGAACGCGAGGTGGCGCTCGGCCAGCGAGGTCTCGGTGCAGTGCACGCCGATGCGGATGACGTCGGCGCCGTGCGCGATCGCCTTCCGCAGGTCGTCGGAGGTGCCCCAGCCCGGCAGCATGAACACGCCCATCCTGCTGTGCCGCAGGGCTTCCCGCACGGTCGACAGCATCAGGTCGTCGCTGACGGCGGCCCGTCCCACCTGGAGGGAGGAGGCGCCGAGGCCGTTGCCGTGGCCCACCTCCACCACCGGGATCCCGGCCGCGTCGGCCGCCTCCGCGTATCCGCGCAGCGCGGCGGCACCGAGCTGGTGCCGCACCGCGTGCTGGCCGTCCCGCAGCGTGGGATCGTGGATCGTCACGGCAGTCATGGGCGCACCCCCGTCCGGGCGGCCGGGCCGAGGCGGGCCGCCTGTTGCTCGGCGACCATGATGGCGGCCGAGTTGATGATGTCCAGGTTTCCGGCGTACCGGGGCAGCACGTCGCTGTGCGCGGTGACCTCCAGGGAGACGACGACCCGGTCGCCGGTCACCGTGCAGGCGACGACCTCGTAGCCGGGAGCGAACTCCCGTACGCGTTCGGCCGCTTCGCCGACCACCGCGCGTACCGCTTCGGTGGTCGCCCCGGGGGCGATCGCGTGGACGGCCGTCCGGAAGGTCGCCGGGGGCACGGCCGGGCTGATGTTGAGGATCGCCTTGGTGTCGCGCACGCCGGAGAACGTGGTGAGGGCGTGCTCGGTCGTCGCGACGTACTCGTCGAGGTTGAGCCGGGTCGCCCGGCCCGCGATGCTGCTGGCCACGGTGGAGACGACCTCGATGTACCGCACGTCGAACCGCCCCGCGAGGGCGTGCGCGATCGGGCTCGACGCCTGCCCGCCGCAGCTGATCAGGCTGACGTTGCGCTCGGCCGGCGTGCGGGTCCCGGTCACGGTCGGCACGACCATCCGCCCGATCCGGCTGGGCGTCAGGTCGATCAGCAGGGTGTCCAGCGGCTGGAGCAGCCGCCAGTGCTCGGCGTGCGCCATCGCGTTGGTGGCGTCGAAGACCACGTCGAACGGGCGCGGGGCGGCGAGGATCGCGTCGATCCCGCCCGCGGTGACCGGACAGCCGAGCCGGGCGGCGTGCCGCAGGCCCGCGGACTCCGGGTTGCGCCCGGCCACCAGCGCGCACTCCAGTACGGGGGACCGGTGGATCTTGCTGACCAGGTCCTGGCCGATGGCGCCGGTGCCGATCACGGCGACGCCGAGGGGCCGGACGGTGGCCGGCCCGGCCTCGGGCATGTGCTCAGTGACGGTCATGGTCCGCCTTCTCGTCGTCGCCGCCGTGCCGGCCGAAACGGCCGGCCCAGGCGTCCCCGAGCGCCACCGTCGCGCGGGCCATCCGTGCGAACGGCGGGCCGACCATGTTCCCGTCCAGGACCGCGATCCCGCCGTCCGCCGCCCGCACCGCCTCGGTGACCCGCCGGGCCAGCCGCAGGCCGTCCGGGCCGGGGCGCAGGGCCCGGTTGATCGTGTCCAGCTCGCCCGGGTGCACGGTCGCCTTGCCGTGGAAGCCCAGCTCGCGCGCCCGGTCGATCTCCTCCGCCAGCACGGCGGGCTCGGCCAGCCGGAAGTTGGCGGTGTCGATACAGGCCGTGCCGTACCGGGCGCAGGCCATCGCCATCGCCTGCCGGGCCGCCAGCATGCCCGCCCAGGTGATCTCGACGCCCAGGGTGGCGGCCAGGTCCGCCGAGCCGAGGACCAGCCCGTCGGCGGCCGCCGCGATCGCGTCGATGCCGGTGACGGCCTCCACGGTCTCCACGGTCACGTAGATCTCCGGGTGGGCGCCGGCGGAGGCGAGCGTGTCGCGCATCAGCGTCACCTCGACCGCGGACTTCACCATCGTCATCACGACGAGGCCCGGCCGGACCGGGGCTTCGGCGAGCATCAGCAGGTCGTGCACCGCCTCCAGGGTGCCGAGCTGGTTGACGCGCACGGCGACGTTGGCCGGTTCCGGCGACTTCTCCAGCGCCGCACCGCACACCACCCGCGCCGCGGCCTTCTCCGCCGGCGGGACGGCGTCCTCCAGATCGATCAGGTGGACGTCCGCGTCGTAGGACCAGGACTTCTCCAGCCGGTCCAGCGACAGCGCGGGTGTGTACAGGATGCTCCGGGGGATCGCCCGGGCTCTGCCCGTCATCCGGTCACCTCCTCCGGCAGGGCGGCCGCCTGCTCGGCGCCCACCTCGACGAGCACCGCGCACAGCTCGCGGATCTGCCGCTCGGTCTGCCCGGCGCGCATCATGACGCGCAGCCCCGCCGTGCCGCGCGCGACGATCGGGAAGAACACCGGCGAGACGTAGAAACCGGCCTCGAACACCCGGCGGCCCGCCTCGATCACGGTCGAGTCGCTCATCGGCACGAGCCGGATCGGGAAGCTGCTGCCGGCCTGATCGGTCCGGACCAGCGAGTCGAAGAGCGCGATGTTGCCGTAGAGCCGGTTCTGCAGTGTGGTCAGTTCGGCGGTCCGGTGGATCTCCGCCGAGGCGAGTCCGGCCCCGACCGCGGGGGTGTTCAGCAACTGCGAGTAGTTCAGGGCGCCGCCGAAGCGCTCGATGACGCGCAGCGTTTCCTTGGCGTACCCGTCGAGCACGATCGCCGCGCCGCTGGTGCCGAACGCCTTGTTCAGGGTCATCACCACGATGGTGCGCTCGTCCAGCACCGGGCTGTGCGAGCGGACGTAACCGACGCCCCGTTCCCCGTACGCCGACAGCGAGTGGGAGTCGTCGTAATAGACCAGCAGGCCGTACTTGTCCTGCAACTCGGCGAGTTCCTTGACCGGCGCGTACCCGCCCAGGCTGTCACTGCCGTCGCAGACGTAGGCGACCCGCGCGTACTTCTTGCAGGCGTCCTCGATGAAGTCGAGGTCGTGATGGCGGGAGGTGACGACCTCGGTCTCGTCGGCGCAGACGGGTTTGACATTGGCCATCGAGACATGGGCGTTCTTGTCGAAAATCATCAAAGGCCGGGTGCCGTTGCCCAGATGGCCGGAGGCGATCAGCGGGAGCAGTCCGAAGGTCGCGGTGCTGGCGGCGATGGAACAGACGACATGGGCGCCGAACAGCTCACCCAGGGACGTCTCCAGCTCCAGCATGGCGGGAATCTGCACACGGCTGCGGGCGATGCAGTGGTCCAGTACGCCATAACGGCGGAGTGCGTCGATGCCGCCCTCGACGACCTTGGGGTGGGAGTCGAGATCCAGGTACGAGCAGCAGCTGAAGTTGACGAATTCATGACCCGCGTCGATGAATTCATGACTCGCGTCGGTCCGCAGGACACCGTCGCCGTAGTCGGCCACGATACCGGCCAGCCCGTTGCGCTCGGACATGTCCCAGAACTCGTTCCCGATCCCGATCAACTTGTCGTTGTTGCGGTACCGGTGGGTGGGAGTGATGGTCTTGCGCTCGGTCATGACGCTGCCTTCGTCGGCTCGTAGTTGTAGACGCCCTTGAGCTTCCGGTAGGCGGCCGTGTAGAGCGCCACGCCGAGAACGTACGGCCTGCGGAGGATCTTCGGATCGCGCAGCCAGAAGTTCATGTTGATGTTCATCTCGTCCAGCGACTCGGCCTGGTGCCACCAGCCGAGCGGAAGGTAGAGCATCTGTCCCGGTTCCAGGATCAGTTCCCGGCGCTGGGCCAGCTTGGACGCGAGCTTCGGGTAGCGCCGCCGGTCCACGTCGTCGAAGTCGAAGACCCGCGACTTGTCACCGAACCCCTGCTTCAGCGACCTCGGGTAGTACTCCCGGAATCCCGGGGGCGCCAGGACGAAGCGCTTGCGGCCCTCCAGGGCGATGTTGAAGTTCTCCAGCTCGTCGAAGTGGCTCTGGGTGAAGACACCGCGATGGCTGATCCACAGATTGGCCGCGTTCATCGGGTGCCGGTAGTCGAACAGTCTCTCGGCGTCGAAGCCGAGGACGGCGTTGACATCGGCCGGGCTGTTGCGGAAGTTCGACACGATGCGGTTCCAGGTGCCGGGGTCGTTCTGGAACCGGTCGTCCTCGAAGAACTCGCGGAGCCGGATTTCCTTGGTGGTCCACCGCTCCGCGTTCTGCTTGTTGCTCGGCTCGGTGAACAGCGTCACCATCATGTCGCCGAGGCGCTCGGCCACGCCCTTCCTGCCGAGGCCCTCGGTGCCCTTCGGCAGTGTGATCACCACCGGGACGTCGGCCCTGATGAGGGCCCGCGGCCCGAAGGCCATGAACTCGTCGAACGCGAGGCGGGGAACCGGCAGGCCCCCAGGGCCGCCTCGCTCGGATATGGAATGCGCAGTGCTCACAATCCGGACCTCATTGTCATTGTTCGAGTGCAACCCTTTCGGAAGCCGGTTCCGTGACCGGCTTCCCCCTCCGCAACGCCGGCTGTCCCGCGAGACTCAGTACGAGGGCGACGGCCCCACCGCCGACCGCCGCCCACGCCGCCTGCGCGGAACTGCCCGCGTCGGCCAACTGCCCTCCCGCGGCCGTACCCGAGGCGATGCCCAGGGCCCCGGCGCTGGTGAGCCATGAGAACGCCTCCGAGAGCGAGCCCTTCGGGGCCAGTGACTCCAGCAGCGTGCTGCCCGCTATCAGAGCCGGTGAGATCGCGATGCCCGCGACGACGGCGAGGAAGGCCATCACCAGGGTGGAGTTCGCGAAGACCAGAGGGAGTGCGCCGAGCGTCAGCACGCAGGTGGTGACCGAGAGCAGCTGTGCCTGGGAGAGGCGCCAGTTCACCGCACCGTAGATCACTCCGGCGACCATGCTGCCCACCGCTATCAGCGAGATCAACACGCCGGCGACCCCCGGCGTCGACTGCTCCCGGGCGAAGGCGATCATCGTCACGTCGACCGCGCCGAACTGGAACCCCATCCCGGCGTAGGCGATCGTCAGCACCCAGACCCCGGGCACCGTGATCGCCCGCTCGGGTGCCTGGCCCGGCGTCGGCTCGTGCGCCGGCTCGGACCGGCGGTGCAGCGCGACGGCGACGGAGCCGAGGCAGGTCATCGACACACAGACGACCAGGCCCGCGGCCGGGTGCACCGCGGACGCCAACACGGTGACCAGCAGCGGCCCGAGGAGAAAGATCGTGTCGTCCAGCATGGACTCCATGGCGTAGGCCGTCCGCAGCGCTCCCTGGTCGACCATCACCGCCCACCGTGCACGCATGAACGAGGTGAACGAGACCGAGGTGCACCCGGTGGCCATCGCCGTGACGACCAGCAGCCACAGCGGGGCCTCCAGCACGATCGACACCAGCAGCAGCGTCATCCCCACCGCGTGCGCCAGGCACGCGGTGAGCAACACCCGCCGCTGGCTGAGCCGGTCGGCCAGCCGCCCGAGCACCGGACTGGCCACCCCCTGCGAGACCAGCATGGCCGCCGCCACCGTCCCGGCGTCCGCCAGTGACCCGGTGACCGCGGAGATCATCATCAGGCAGGCGATGGACCGCATGGCGATCGGGAACCGGCCGATCATCCCCCAGAACGCCAGCGCTCCGGCGCCGGGCTCTCGCAGCAATCGAAAATAGGAACCGAGTCCGGAATTCGACCCCGTTGTACCCTGGGACACGACGCTCCTGTCTGTGTAACACGTCAAGCCGTCAAGTCGCCGTGCCGCTTGACCGACAGGGGTGCCGGAGCGGTCGAGCGAACGTCGGTCACCATCATGCGGAGGGTGGGCCGATCACCCAACACGTTTGCGGACCGGTATCGAGAAGTCCGGTACCGCGCTGTGACGTGACGGTTCCCACCCCGCACATCCCACGGCTCCTTGACGGCGACCGTTCCTTCGCTGTGGGCACACAGCGTGAACCACGTGCCGCTTGCGGTCCAGAGGTCTGTGTGACTGTGAAGGCGAACCTAGTTGCGGTGATTTAGTCAGCCCAGCGACAGATGGCGTAAACAGCGCGCTGGATGTCAGACAAACGTATGGTGCGGGGTCGCGCGGGCTCTGGTAGTGAGGTAGTTGACGCCGTGGACGGACTCCGCGCCGACTCCTCTCTCGTTCACATGAGTGCCCGTCAGGCACTGATGCCCCCTGCGCACCACAGCAGTTGCCGCGGACCCTCATGAGCGCACCGGGCCACCGCGGCGCATTTCCCGGCTGCGATCTTGCCCGGGCCGCCCCGCCCCTACGATGGCTGCCGGCCGCATGCGAAACAGGAGGCAGGCGTGACCGATTCGATTCAGGAGGCAGTCGTGACCGAGCGGACGTCCGAGAGCCAGGAGCTCCAGGCCCCGGAGACCACCGAGGGCGAGCAGGCGGAGACCATAAAGCAGCGGAAGAACGGCCTGGACCGGGGGGTGAGCGACGAGCTCGCCGAGAACATGAAGCAGGGCTGGGCCGACACCGAGCGGCACGACCTGGAGCCCCTCCCGCAGGCCGCGCACACCGCCCGCCGCCGTGCCGAGCTCTCCGCCCGCTTCACCGGCGAGCGTCTGGTGATCCCCGCCGGTAATCTCAAAGTCCGTGCCAACGACACGGATTACCCCTTCCGGCCCTCCTCCGACTACGTCTACCTGACCGGCGACCAGACCGAGGACGGTGTGCTGGTCCTGGAGCCCGACGAGGACGGCGGCCACCTGGCCACCGCGTACCTGCTGCCCCGATCCGACCGCGAGAACGGTGAGTTCTGGCTCTCCGGCCATGGCGAGCTCTGGGACGGCCGGCGCAACAGCCTCACCGAGAACGAAAGACTCCTCGGCCTGCCCTGCAAGGACATCCGCAAACTGACCGACGAGCTGTCGGAAGCCACCGGTCCGGTCCGCGTGCTGCGCGGTTACGACGCCGGTGTCGAGGCCGCCCTGCACGACAAGGTGACCGCCGAGCGGGACGAGGAGTTCCGCGTCCTCCTGTCCGAAATGCGCCGGATCAAGGACGACTTCGAGATCGCCGACCTGCGCTTCGCCTGCGAGGCCACCGCCCGCGGCTTCGAGGACGTCGTCCGCTCCCTCGACAAGGCGGAGGCCACGTCGGAGCGCTGGATCGAGGGGACGTTCTTCCTGCGCGCCCGCGTCGAGGGCAACACCGTCGGCTACAGCACGATCGCCGCAGCCGGCCCGCACGCCACCACCATTCACTGGGTGCGCAACGACGGAGCCGTGCGCTCCGGAGAGCTGCTGCTGCTCGACGCCGGCGTGGAGACCCGCAACCTCTACACCGCCGACGTCACCCGCACGGTGCCGGTCAGCGGCCGCTTCACCCCGCTCCAGCGCAAGATCTACGACGCCGTGTACGAGGCCCAGACGGCCGGCATCGCCGCCGTCAAGCCCGGTGCCGCCTACCGCGACTTCCACGACGCCGCGCAGCGGGTGCTCGCCGAGCACCTGGTCGCCTGGGGTCTGTTCGGCGACCAGTCGCTGGAGCGGGTCTGGAACCTCGGCCTGCACCGCCGCTGGACCATGCACGGCACCGGCCACATGCTCGGCCTCGACGTCCACGACTGCGCCGCGGCCCGCACCGAACTGTACGTCGACGGCACCCTGGAGCCCGGCATCGTGCTCACCGTCGAGCCGGGCCTGTACTTCCAGGCGGACGATCTGACCGTGCCCGAGGAGTACCGGGGCATCGGCGTACGGATCGAGGACGACATCCTCGTCACGGAGGACGGCAACGAGAACCTCTCGGTCGCCCTGCCGCGGCAGGCGGACGAGATCGAGGCATGGATGGCCGGCCTCCGGGCCTGACACGGTCACCGCGTCGACGGGATGCGTCAGCGAGCGTGGTCGGCGAGGGTCAGGAGCAGGTGGGCGGACTCCGGGTGGAAGAAGTCGGAGTGTGCCCCTTCGACTCGCAGGCCGGACTCGCGGTAGATCTCGGTCGCGTCGACATTCAGGATCCTGGCGGGCGGGTCCGGGAATGCGTACGGGACGGAAGGGACGTGCAGTGGCATCGTGTGCAGATGCTCCGACGGGTCGGTGGCGCCGTGATGGCCGATGC
The DNA here is from genome assembly GCF_018614525.1 of Streptomyces sp. ISL-11. Classification (GTDB taxonomy): domain Bacteria; phylum Actinomycetota; class Actinomycetes; order Streptomycetales; family Streptomycetaceae; genus Streptomyces. The sequence goes on along the minus strand of NZ_JAGGOL010000010.1, from coordinate 26,502 downwards.
CGTTCTTTCCGTTCTCCGTCTGGCGGTGCCACAGGCCCAGCGCCCGGTCCCGGGGCGAGAAGGTGAGGGCGATGGGGGCGTTGAGCACATTGTCGCTCAGCAGTCCGGAGAAGGGCGGGTGGGCGAAAGCGTCCGAGGGGGCGGCCATCTGGAACACGGTCAGGCTGTCCACGGTCCACGGGTAGGTTTCGCTGGACCACGGCCAGGAAAGCGTGTCGGGCCCTTCGGCCGGGCGGGAGCTCGCTTCCATGATGGCGTGGGAGAGGAACCGCCCGCCGAAGGAATGGCCCACACAATGCAGGTATTGACCACCGGCGCTGCGCATCACGTCGGGGCCGGGAGCGGGGAACTCGCGGTGGTCGTTGAAATAGCCGAGGAGGCAGGCGAGCACGTGGGCGGCCTGGCCGTCGTGGGACATGGCCGCGGCCCTCTCGCGGACGGCGCGGTAGCCCGCCGTGGTCGGCGGGCTCTTGGCGGGCCAGCGCACACAGAGGTACCTGGGCCGGAATTCGGCAATCCGTGGATAGTGGTCGGGCCGGCCGCGCTGGAGGTCCTCCACCATGCGGAACAGCCGCATCGCGGCGTCTTCGGCTTTTTCCGGTGTCGTGCGCCACCCGTGTACGTAGAGGAAGATGTCCGTGGTGTCCTCGTCCAGCGCGAGATGTTCCTCCAGAACGTCCTTCACGGCGTCACGGGGAACCGGCTCGCCATCCGCGGGGTGACAGAGATCGCCTCGGGGATTAAGATCCAGGGTGTCGATCACAGGCACGATGGGTTTCCTTCTCACCGGGGTCTGGCGACCAGTTGGTTGTCGATTCCCCGTAAGAGGGTGAACGTCAGTCCCAGAGGAGTCGCCTGAGTGTCGAAGAGCTCTCGGGTCAGTGCTTGCGCGACGGACGCGGCTCTTCTGCCGGGCCGGAAGAACTCCTCGAAGAACCGGCAGGTGTAGTGGCTCGCGAACGTCTTCGGGACCTCGATCTGCGGACCGATGAGACATCCGACGCCGAGGTTGAACAGGGCTTTCCCCAGGCCCTCGTGGAGGAGCAGGGTCGTGCGCGCGCCCTCGCACACCATCATGTAGCAGAGCGGGTTGGGGAGGCGTTCCCCGCGCTGGGTGCCCCAGTACTCCAGGTCGGAGGTGCGAATGGGCTCGTCGTCCGTGAGGACGACCTGCGCCTGCCGGCTGCCGCGGGCATCGTGGCGCACCGCGCTGCCGTGGGCGCCGAAGAGCATGATCTGCTCCTGTACGAGCGGGTCGCACAACGCCTCGGCGACCTGCTCCTTGAGCGAACGCTCCTGCACCTTCGAGTGCGCCTGCAGGATGTCGCGTACGCGGTCGAGCGGTCCGTCCGCCCCGGCGGCGCCCTTGATCCGCAGGTCGAAGTGCAGCCCCGACCGGACTTCACCCATGTCGGCTCCGATGAGGTACTCGTAGCCTTCCACGAATTTGAGAGTGTGCTCGATGAGGTGGCTGTATCCGAGGAATCCCCGGCGCTCCCAGGCCGCGCCCGTTCGGTAGAGGTGCGTCGTCGGATCGGGAGGCAGGTACAGCATGCCCCACGGCACGAAGAGGTCGTCCGAGGTGACGGTGATCGTCTGAGGGCCTTGGCGCAGCGCCCCACGGAGCTCGTTGCCTATTCGGGTCAGCCCCGGGTCACCGCCGGAGAAGATGAACTCGAACAGGGCGTGTCCCGCCCGCGCCAGTTCGAGGCCGATCGGCTTCAGCATGTCCCGGGCTTTCTCCTCGCCGAACGTATCGGCGGGTAAGCCGTCGTAGCAGTACGAGCGGGCTTGCGGGTGCTGCTTGTGCCTGACCACCCGCTTCAGCCAGCAACGCAGCATGGTGTCGACCGCGGATGCGATCTCCGCGGGATCACGCCGCAGAATTCCGCGCAGCTCACCATTGCCGTCGAAGGGGAGGGCATCCCCATGGGCGTGGACGTCGAAGGCGCGAGGGTCGTTGCTCTGCCGGTGGAAGGACAGGAACATGGTGCGCGGGGCCGGGTCGTGGGTGCACCGGCGGTTGAGGGTACGCAGGGAATCGTATGCGTCTGCCGACACGATATAGGGATGCTCTTGCGTCATCGTGAGAGTTCCAGGTCCTCCGTGTCGCGGGCCGGCAGGACGGCTTTCAGCTCCTGGAGCAGAGCCCCGTCGGCACGCCGGAGAACGTCGATGGACAACTCCACCGGCTCGTCCGACCGCGGAGTCACCGTGAAGTCCTGAGGCGGCGTTCCGCGCTCATCCGTGAGGGGCAGGTGCACGAGGGACGGATACACCGTCGCCGACGTCGCGCGGATCCGCACAGTGATGTCCAGGGGATGTTCCTCGGTCGCGTCGCTCGATGGCCGGGGCACCCGCGGGGCGTGGTCCAGGGGGACGTAGTCGAAGGTGAGGACGACGTCGGAACCGGCCCGAACGGGGAGCGCGTCGTCCGCGAGCCGCAGTCGGGCCCGGTGACCGCGGTGGGCCGGGGCGGTCTCCTCCGCCGGAGCGGCGACCGCGGGGATGGGCCGGGCCGCGTGCCGGCCGGGTTTCTCAGGAGCACGGGCCGGGGGCTGGATCATCTCCACCGGTGGCTGGCACGCCCAGTTCAGCGGGAAGTGCGCGTCATCGGTCACCACGGAGGGTGCCATGCCGAGGAGACCGCCCCATGCGGCGAGAGGCCCGGCGCGGTCGACGGTGTGGACCTGTGCACCGGGGAAGTCGAAGCGCCACGACGGTGGGAAAGGAGGTGTGGCCACGAGGTCGCCGGGCGCCGAGGGGTCGGGTAACGGGAGGTCGGGGCGCGTCAGGGCCGACCTGGTCGGGATGCCGTCGTACCAGGGCAAAGGGGGAGGAGTGAGCGCCGAGGACCCGAACATCGTGGGGGACCGGACCACCGAGTCGCCCCACGAGACGACCACCTGACTGAAGCCGGCCCTTCGCTGCCAGGGAGGGAAGCCCCGGTCGTGGCCGCTGCCGCCCGAGGGCCGCTCCGCGGCATCGTCGGTGCAGACGTCGACCAGCAGCATGACGCGATCGGCTGTCGAGGACCGGAGCTCCTTGACCAGCTCACTGGTGGCTATGCGGGCATCCGGGGCCAGCGTGAGCTGTATGTCCAGCCCGTCGGGCCCGGAGTCGACCACCCCGAGCGCTGAGACGTAGACCAGCAGCATGTTGCTGCTGCGGCCTGCGAGATTCCTGATGCTGTTGCGTACGGTCCCCAGCGAAGGCACGCCTGCCAGGAGACTGGTGCTCCGCGAGGTGAAACCACAGCCGCCGTGCAGCAGGGCCGCGTGGAACGTCCGTGCGTCGTCTGCGGGGCGGACCTGTGCGAAGGCGCTGTTCGCGGGACCGGACGGAGCGGGGGAGCCGCCCACGGCCAGTGCGTACCGCTGTGTGTCCTGAGATGGATGGGCCGGGAGAGCGGCGGGCGCCGGGCGCGGGGTGTGTGGCCCACCGGAGGTGATCGGTGTGGTGTAGCCGGCGGCATTGCGCAGGCACGCCCGGTAGTAGCCGTTGCGGCTCAGGCGGTTGCCCAACAGCCGGTGGACGGACGCCAGACTCAGGCCGTTCGTCGCTGTCCGGGCTCCGGTGCGCAGGACCGTGGCCAGCTGGCCGGTGAATACGGAAGGTGTGCGGGTGTTCGCGGCGAAGGCCGTCGGTGTGGTGCTCACCGACGAGAGCACGGCGATTCCCCGACGGGCCAGCCGGCTGAGCCCGCGTCGCAACCGGTCGGGGAACTCACTCCTGTGTGCCGATCGGGGAAAGGAGAAGCAGGCGTCCAGGATCAGCAGGCGATCGGCAGGGCCGCGGGGCGACATCATTTTCTCGGCGACGGAATGGGCCGAGAGCCATGTCGCCAGAGTCCGCGCGTCCGAGTCGGGGGTGGCGAGGTACAGCTGACCGTCCGCGGTGACTGTGGCGTGGCCGGACCAGTACACGACCAACGGATCCTCGCTGAGGGCCGCCTGGGCGACCTTGCCCATCATCGACCGCCCCGGACCAGGGGTGACCACCTCGCAGTCGCCGGGAGCCACGGCGTCCACCGCCGGGTCCGTGAGCGCTGCGCGCAGTTCACCGACGTTGTGCCGGATCCCGTTGGGAAGCGACAGCCTCGGGTCTTCGTATGACGCGATTCCGATTAATAGGGCATGCCTTCTTTTCGTGATCACGCGCCCCCCTACCGTCCGAGAAGCCCAGGCTAGCGCTCAGGCGAAGCGGAATGTGAAAATCGCTTAAATTCATGCTCGCTTACTCCCCCCTTGCGATCGGACGGTGAACGGGTGGCCGCCAAAACGATTTGTCATTCGAACGGGACGTCGGTCGGCGAAGTTCGTTTCGCCTCTGTGGGTTTCGCTGGAGAACTCCGGCCCCGTAGGGCGCAGTGACGACTTGTGCCACCCGGAGGAAATGACGGCAGGTCAACGGACGCGTCCCGGGGGCCGGGCTTTTGACCCGGCCTGCTGTCGAGGGGGAAGGTGGCCGCTGCCGCCCGGACCTCTGTGCCGGCGGTAGCGCATGATGGCGACTCTCGGTGCAGGTGTGGTGCGGAGGCGGGAAAATGGGTGCAGGGGCCAGCCATGGGCGGGTCTTGCTGGTGGACGACGACTCCGCGATCCGGCGTTCGCTGGGGCGCGGATTGCGGCTGAACGGATTCACCGTCGATCTGGCGGACGGGGGCCGCAGTGCGCTGGCCAAGGTGGCGGAGGCGGCACCGCATGTCGTGGTCCTGGACATCTCGATGCCCGACCTCGACGGCATCGCGGTGTGCCGGCGCTTGCGAGCGGACGGCAATGACATACCGGTGCTGATGCTCTCCGCACTCGACGAGGTGGCCGACCGGGTGGCCGGCCTGCAGGCCGGTGGGGACGACTACCTCGTCAAGCCCTTCGCCCTCGACGAGCTGGTGCTGCGCCTGCACGCGCTGCTGCGCCGCAGGCCGCCGAGCGCCACGGACACCGTACGGGTCGGAGGCCTGGTCCTGGATGCGGCCGCGCGCACCGTGAGCCTCGACGGCCGGCCGGTGCAGCTGACCCGGCGCGAGTTCGAGTTGCTGGACGTTCTCGCGCGCAACGCCGACCTTGTCCTGACCCGTGACCAGCTGCTGGACCGGGTGTGGGGCTACGACCTTCAGGTCCGGACCGACGCGGTGGACACCTTCGTCAGCTATCTGCGCCGCAAGCTGGAAGCGGACGGACGGCTCAGGATCCTGCACACGGTGCGCGGCGTCGGCTTCGTCCTGCGGGACGACGACGGAAGCGGGCAGGGGTGCCGCACATGAGATTGTCCACCCGGATCGCGATCGCGGTGGGAGCTGTGGTGCCGCTGCTGGTGGCAGCCTCGGGCTGGGTGCTGGTGAGCCTGGTCACCAAGGACCTGCACGCCCAGGCCGACCAGCGGCTCACCGAGCGCGCCCACAGCGTGGCAGGGGCGGCTCGCGGTCTGCTCCGCGCGAGTTCCCAGGACCGCCCGCGCGCCGAGCAAGCCCGCCAGCGCGAGCTCCTCACGTCGGCCCTGGACGTCGGCATCCGCCTGACCGGCCCGGACGGCACCGTCATGGACGGACCCCAACCCGACCCCTCGGTACGTCTGCCGGCCGAGACCAGGCACCCGGTCACGGTCCGGTCCCACGGAAAGGCGTGGCGTGCCTTGAAGGTCCCGGTGAACGGCAGCCGCCCAGGGGTGCAAGGGACGCTGTGGCTGTTCTCCCCGGACACCGCGAACCAGGCGCAGATCCAGCTCGTGCGCCGCCGCGTGATCACCGTCTCGCTGCTCGCCGCACCCCTGTCCGCGGGCCTGGCCTGGGCGCTGGCCGCCCGGGCGACCCGGCCACTGCGCCGACTGCAGCAGCACACCAGCGGCCTCGACCCCCGCACCTCCGCCGCCCGACTGGAGCACACGCCCACTCGGATCACGGAGGTCGACGACCTCGCCCACACGTTGCAAACCTTCCTCCTTCGCTATGACGAGCAAGCCGGCCGCACCATCGAGGCCTTGGCCACAGCCCGCTCCTTCGCCGCCGCCGCATCCCACGAGCTGCGCACCCCGCTGATGAGCATGCAGACCAACCTCGACATCCTCGACTCCTTCCAGGACCTCGATCCCGAGGATCGTGTGGAGACCGTGGACGACCTGCGGTGCGGCCACGCCCGTGTGCTGGCGTTGCTGGTGATGCTGCGGGCGCTTGCCCAAGGAGATCTGGTCGAGGCGGACGCGTTCGAGCACGTCGACCTGTCCGACCTCACGGATGCCTCCGTGACGGACCTGCGCCGCGTACATCCTGAGGCCGACGTGACGCTCGAGTGTGCCTCGGGCCTGACGGTGCACGGATGGAGGCCGGGGTTGCGGTCGCTGTTGGACAACCTCCTCGTCAACGCCCTGGCACACGGCATGTCGGCTGACGGCCGGGCCCGTATCGCGGTGACGCTGGGGGCGGCGGGTGACGGTGACGCCCCGGCGGTGGTCCTCAGCGTGGATGATCAGGGTCCCGGAGTGCCGCCGGAGGACCGGCAGAGGATCTTCAAACGGTTCCACCGGCGCTCCGGCAGCCCCGGCTCGGGTCTGGGCCTCACCCTCGTCGCCCAGCAGGCCGACCTGCATCGGGCCCACTTGCGTGTCCTGGACGGCCCCGGTGGCCGGGGGGCGCGCTTCGAGATCACTTTTCCCTCCGCGCGTCAGAGCCGGCCGGGGGTGGCGGCGCCGCACCGGGACTGGCTCTCGGAGACCGCCGGGCGGCGACAGGAATCCCACAAAGAAGGCGCCTAGCTTCCTCCTCGGCGCGGCCCGGCAATGCCCGCGCGGAGGAGGACATCATGCGTACCGGAAACACGGCAGCCCCCTGCGCAACGGGAGCCGACCGGCGAGGACAACAGGCCCACACCCCCCGCAGGCCCGTGGAAGCCGGAAGGAAGGCACGAAGGCGCGGGGAGCGCGCGGCCCGTCCTCGCCTGCCCCGACGTGACCTCGTCATGGCGGCCGACTCGCTGATCGCCGCCCTCGCGGCGGCCGGCCTTGCCGCGGCCGTCCTCCTCTGCGGTGCCCTGATCACCGCAGGCGGCAGCGGAATGCGCGTCGAAGGATCAGCCCCCGTGATCACCGCTCCACCTCGGTGACCTCCGCGCATGTCGCCGGATGCCCGGTCCGAGCAGCGACCGCAGACGATCCGGGCTCACAAGGAAAGCACAAGAACGGCACCTAACTTCACGCTCGTACAGTCCGTCGCCGCCCCGCGGCGACGGACCGTCGCCCATCTCTTGGCAGTACATGGAAACGGAGACCCTCATGCGGCGCACAACCACCATGACCACGGTGCTGGCGGGCCTGGTCCTCACCGCGACAGCGGTCGCCGCCGCGCCCTCGTACGCGGCGGACAGCGCGAGCCCGGCCGGAGGCGCTTCCACGACCGCGCACGCCGAAGGCCCCAAGGGGGACGGCGCGAAGAAGCTGTGCCAGCGGGCGCCCAAGCTGGAGCGCCGGATCGATGAGCGGATCAAGCGCATGGAAGGCACGGTCGGCACGCGCGGCTCGATCAAGTACCTGGAACAGCGCATCGCCAACGCCAAGAAGGCCAACCACACGGCCATCGCCAAGTTCCTCGGCGACCGTCTCGACACGCGCAAGAAGCTCCTGACGGACCTGAAGAAGCAGAAGCCCGACCTGAAGGGCGTCGCCACCTGGTGCAAGGCCAACAACAACGGCAAGGCCGGCTCTGCGAGCCCGAAGTCATGACCTGCCGTCGACGCCTGGCCGCACTGGTGATGACCGCGCTGGTGGTGCCCATCCTGGGCACCACCGCGTGCTCTCACTCGTCAGGGAACGCGGCCCCGGCCGCTGGCTCGTCCTCGTCCTCGGCTTCGACGGATGAGCTTGCGCGGATGGAGAAGACGGTCGACGATGCCGAGCACGCCGTAGCGTCCGCGGACGTCAACGGCAACGCTGACGACGCCGGAAACTGAAATCGGCGGGGACTGGGGGCCTTTGGGGTTTGCGTCGTCGAGCCTCGGATTCGGTTCCGGTAGTGGGCCGTCGGTCTGGCGGCCCACGTCGGCGCGGGAACTGTTCCGGCCCACGGACCGCTGGGACTCGTCCGCGTTCCCGAGGCAGGGTCTGCAGCTCCACGCCCCGCGCGTCGGCGTACGGAGACGTCGGAGTGCCCCCCTCTGTCGTGCCGCCACAGGGACCCTCCCGCCGGGACATCCGTCACAGCTCCTCGGCCGCCTTCACCCTCTCGGCCGGCTGCCGCTGCTCCGGCACGGGGACGTCCTGGAACTGTCGGCGTTGCATCTCGTACAGCTCGTGGAACAGGCCCCTGGTGCGCAGGAGCTCATCGAAGGTGCCGCTCTCGCGCAGCTCGCCCTTGTCCAGGACGTGGATGATGTCGGCGTGCCGTACGGAGGCCAGGCGGTGGGTGATCAGGACGACCGTCCGCCCGCCGTCGGCGAGCTTGCGGATCCGGTCGAAGACCTCCAGCTCAGCCCGTGCGTCCAGGGCCGAGGTGGGCTCGTCGACGATGAGGATCTGCGCGTCCCTGTATCGTGCCCTGGCAATCCCCAGGCGCTGCCACTGGCCGCCGGAGATCTGATGCCCGCCCTTGTACCCCTTGGACAGCAGCGTGTCCCAGCCCCGCGGCAGCTCCTCCACCACCTCGTCGGCCCCCGTGTAGGCGGCCGACTCCTCCAACACCCGCTGATCGAGGGGCCGGTCGGTGCGGCCGATGGCCACATTCATACGGCAGGTGAAAGGCCACCGGTGGAAGTCCTGGCTGACCATCCCGATCCGGGAGAACAGCTCGGCCCGGTCCAGCTCCCTGGCATCCACCCCGGCCCACAGGATGTTCCCGCCGTCGGGCTGGTAGAGACCGGCCAGGAGCTTGGAGACGGTCGTCTTGCCCGAGCCGTTCTCGCCCACGAGGGCCACGATCTTGCCCATCGGAATGTCCAGGGTCACGTCCTTGAGCGCCGACCGCTTGGGCTCCTGCGGGTCCTCCGATGCGTCGGTGGGGTAGTGGAAGGTCACATCCTGGAAGCGGATCAGGTCCAGGTCCCGGGGAACCGGGAGCCCGCCTTCGGGGATGGCGCGCTCGGCCGACTCCTTGTAGAGGCGTTCGAGGTCCATGACGTAGCAGGACTCCTCGTAGAGGTTGTTGACCTGGAGGACGAGGGTGGACAGGCTCTGTCCGCCGGTCCGGGTGGCCAGCACGGCCGTTCCCGCCACCGACAGGTCCATCACCCCGGCCACCAGGAGCCCCATCAGGGCCAGGTAGGTGATGACCATGGCGGCGCCGGTGAGGCCGGAGGCGATCAGACGGACGCGGGCGGCGCTGTCGGCCAGCCGTGACTGCTCGGCCTCGGAGTCCTCGGACATGCTGCGGAAGTGCTCCACCAGGAACGGGCCGACGCCATGGACGCGGATCTCCGGTGCGGGCCCGGTGCGCATGAGAGTCTGACTCAGCAGCCGTCCGGCCCGCGAGTGCTGCACCCACCGCAGATAGCTCGCATACCGAGTCCGGGAGTTCCGCAGTGAGGCCCAGGAGCGGGGCACGGTCATCAGGACGAGAAGCGGCAGGAGCACAGGGTGGAGCACGGTGAGCACGCCGGCGGCGGCGGCGAAGGACACCAGGGAACCGATGACGCCGGCGCAGTAGCCGATCATGCGACGCGACGCGGCCGCACCGTACTGGGCAGAGTCCAACAGCCGGTGGAAGTCCGCGTCCTCGATCGCCGACAGCTCGACCCGAATCACCCGCTCCAGATACAGCTGGGTCGCCACCCGCTCGACCTTCGGCTCCAGCCGGCCCGTGCCCGACGTCGAAGCCGACGTCGCCAAGGCACTGATCATCCCGGCGAGCGTCACCACGATCAACGCCGCGATGGCGGCGTGCAGGCGGTGCTCGATGGTGCCGGCGGCGAGGACGGCGGTCAGGACGCTGTTGACCGCCACCAGCCCCACCGCCTGGCCCACACCCCGGGCCAGCTCGGAGGCACCCACGATCCTCAGCGCCCGGCGGTCGGCCCGCCACGCCAAGCGCACCGTGGAGCGGACCAGCCGCGGCAGAGTTTTGGCCATGGCCCACAACGACATGTCGAAATACGCCGTCTCATGCTTGGCCCACCCGTTGTCGTACAGCAGCGGCCCGCCGAACAGCAGCCTCTCCGACTCCGACCCTTCCGCATCGATCGGGACACTCTTGGGTCTCCGCTTCATGCGGCGCCTCCCGCTCGGGTGGTGGGCCAACCGTGCGTGGACAGCAGTGCACCGGAGCAGAACCGGTCCAGGACGGCGGCGGTGTAGGGCACACAGTCCGGCGGGGGCTGGGACGGGTTCGCCCACACCAACGCCGAGCACTTGCCCGGCTCCCGGTTGCGCGGCTCCCCGGACCACCGCTGCGCGGTGAAGACCAAACCCAGCCGGGCCTCACCCTCCGGGGAGCGGTGGTGGACGAGATGGCAGAACTCCAAGTCGGCCGGCGCGATCGTGACCCCGACCTCCTCGTCCACTTCGCGCAGGGCCCCGGCGACGACGGTCTCCCCGTCCTCCAGATGCCCGCCGGGCGGGGCAAGGAGACCGGCGGCGTACACGGCCCCGGCCCGGCGCAGCAGCAGCACTCGCCCGTCGGTGCGGTGCAGCAGGACCATGACGTCGACCACGCTTCGGTAGCGGGTCCGGTCACTCACAGCGGCCTCCCCGCGCGGTCGGGGCGGGCTTGTGCGATTCACTCGGCCGTGGCCGCTCACCCGATCCGGGGGTTGCATTGCTTCCGGAAACGACAGACCGCCACCCGTCGGCCGGCCTGTGGCGGTCGGCGGGCGGGGCTGCTTTGCAACTGGCCGGGTGACGCCCCGGAAGGAGCACTCACCACCCGTCGGTCTGCTCCCTTGCCCCGTCGGCGTCCTGCGGCGCGGCAGGGGAGACGGCCTTCGCGGCTCGGCGGGGGCTGGCGCCGGCGGGTGTGCGGCACCGCTTTGCGCTGCGGGATCTGATCGGCGGCAAGGGGGCTTCGCCGGACGGGGCCTGGTCCAGCAGGGCGGGGTCGGTCAGCCCGCCGGACGGGATCTATACGCTCGCCAGGACGGGGCCGGTGTCGGTGCCGAGTCGGTCGAGGAGCCGCTGGCCGGGGTCAGCGACTTAGGGGCAGGTAACGGGTTCTGTGGGGCGTAAGAACCACAAGAGCGGCGGTTTCCCCGTTCCATACGTGGCCGGAGCCGTTGTAACGGGTGGTGATGTAGGACCACTCCAGGTTGCCCGTGATTATCCACTTCAGTGCTTCCACGTACTGCCGGACGTTCGTGTTACCGCTGGCCGGCCCATTAAGGAAGTGCTCGGACAGGGAGGCGAATTCCTCCTCGGTTCTCCTGACCGTGCTCGCGACGCGGTTGACCGCTGCCTGCAAGTCGCCGCCGTTTTCCGCCAGGGCGAGGCCAATTACATTCATGGTGTCACCGCTGTAGGACTCCTTACGGTAGGAGAAGATGTCGTTGACCCCGATCCAGTGGCGGGCCACGAGGGTATTGAGCCGCTCCAGTTCAGGGTGGGACTCCAGCTCGCCGGACAGGTCGAGGCCCAGGCCGTATTCCAGGAGAGGGAAGCAACACTGCCCGATCGACCTGCCGCGGGACTCCTCGTAGGCGGACAGGTCGATGGCCGCCCGGGTTTCCTGCCAGTGACGCTCGGTGCGGCAGGCGTCGAGGAAACCTTCGATCGTGTGGACAAAGCGGTCCCACACGGGAACGGGCATGGCGGCCCGGGCGCGCCGGCGCAGGCAGGCGAACGTGCGGAGGTAGGCGGTGTCCGCCGTGACGGGTCGCCCGTCGATGACGTCTCGCAGGTGGCGCAAGCCCAGTTCCTCCGACCTGGCACCAGAGGCGTGAACAAAGAGGTCATCGAGGTGGAAGAGCACATCGATCCAGTTGCAGATGATCTCGATCCGCTGCGTGCCGGCGGTGGGGTAGGTCAGGAGGCTCCACAAGGTGGTGCGATGTCCAAGGAAAGCCTCCAGTCCTGATGAGTCGCCACGGCAGGCGTCGCCCAGGTGGTGCCGCAGCCACGTTCCGCAGCGCCCCTCCAGGTACGCAAGGTCGGGCCGACGGCGCGCAGGGCCGAACCGGGGGAAGGAAGGGAGCCTGAAGCAGGGATATCCGCGATCAGCGCAACGCTGTCGGCCCGTTCGCGGGCTGCGGCTCGCGCGATGCAGGGATCACATCGCCTTCTTGACTTCCTTCCCGCCGGTCTGCGGGGCAAGGCCGGCGGGAAGGACGCCGATGTGGGCGTTGGCTGTGAACAACTGCTGCCCTCCGGTCAGGGGGCTGGCGGGGATGTCTCCGGTGATGGCCTGAGCGGCCGCGGGAGCGAGGTAGACGGGAAGGTCGTCGGCGACGATCCCGTCCGTGGCCGACAGTTTGATCTGCGAGGCGGGGGAAGTGAAGGTCTCGATCCGCTGACCGGCATGGAGCATACGGCCGTGGGACACGTTGTCGCCGAGCCTGATCGACGACAGCATCTGCGTGAACTCCGCGCGCTGGCTGCCGCGGCGCAGCACGAACCCACCCTCTGACGTCGCGCCGACCGCGGACAGATCGCTCTCCAGCCGGCCGCCGTCGATGGTCCACTGCACACACCGGTGCCCAGCCACCGTGACGATCGTGACAGGGGCCACGGCCTCCAGCTCCATCCCGGCTCCAGCCAACGCTTTTGCACCGGCGTCGGTCAGGCAGAAGGTGAAGGGCGTACCGGTGCGCAGCGGCAACGACGCCGCAGGCAGCAACCCTGCGGAGGAGAGTGCCGAGGAAGGCGCAGCCTGAGGTGACATCAGGGCAGCTGTGGAGAGGGCGAGGGCGGCAGTGCGCAGCAGGGGCGTCTTCGCGGTAGAGGCTCCGGAAGGTGAGGGCCGACGGCCACGGGTACGTGGCTCCGCCTACCCAACGCCTGACCGACCGCGAAGATACGCCCATTTACTGACAAAGCGGGAGAAGGGAGATAGCAGCTGGCCCATCCAACTCCGGACCGCTCCCGCCAGTCCGAGCGACATGCTGTTTCGGCACGACCACGATGTGCACCGGGTACGAAGGACGCGTGTCCCTGAAGGCCGGCACCGCCGCCATGGGGAACTGGCTCAGTCGGCCTGGCTGTTCGTGTGCTTGGGCAGGAAGAACATCAGGCCCCACATCACGGCGAAGGCGCCGCCGACCCACCAGAGCACGCCGGTGAACGCGTCGCGGTTGACCGTGCCGTCGGGCGAACCGCCGGTGGCAGAGAAGAAGACGAGGGCGGTCAGCGCGGCACCGAAGGCGATGCCCAGCTGGGTCGAGGTGTTGAACAGGCCCGAGGCCGAACCGGCGCTCTCGTGCGGAACCTTGGCGAGTGACATGTCGGCGATCGGCGCGCCGATCGTGCCGAAGCCGATGCCGAGCAGCAGGAGGGGGACAGTCATCGCGGGGATGGTCAGGTCGGCCTGCCGGCTGCTGACCTGGAGCCCGTAGGCCACCATCGAGGCGAGTGCGATCAGCGCTCCGGCCTGTGGCACGCGGCGCCCGAAGCGCCCGGCGGTCTTCATCGCGATCACCGCACCGGCCATCTCGCCGAGGGCGATCACCACGAAGGCCAGGGCCGCCTGGAGCGGGCTCATGCCCAGGCCGCGCTGCAGGTACAGCGTCCAGGTCATGAAGAACATGCCGGACAGCAGGCCCAGCATCAGCTGCGCGGGACAGGCCGCCGGAGAACTCCTTGCCCTTGAAGAGGGACAGCACCACGAGCGGGGCGTCCTTCTTGCGCTGCTGATGGCGCAGGAAGACGCCGAGCACGAGGAGACCGCCGGCGAGCATGGCGAAGCACCACAGCGGCCAGTGGTGGGCGTGGCCCTCCGTGAGCGGGAAGACGATCAGAAGCATGGCCGGCGCGGACAGCAGCATGCCGGTGAGGTCGAGGCGCTCGGTCTTCTCCGCGGTCGACTCGGCGATGAATTTCCGTCCGAGGATGATCACGGCGAGGCCGATGGGCACGTTGATCAGGAAGATCGGCCGCCAGGACAGTCCGAACAGGTCGGCCTCGGTGACCACGCCGCCCAGGGCCGGGCCCATGACGGCGCCGACCGACAGGACGGCACCGTAGAGGCCGAACGCCTTGCTGCGGTTCTCGCCGTCGAAGGTGACGTGCATGGTCGCCAGCACCTGCGGGATCATCACGGCGGCGCCGCCGCCCTGGAGCACGCGGGCAGCTATCAGCATGCCGGATCCGGCCGCGATGCCGCACAGCAGCGAAGCGAGGGTGAACACGGCGGTGCCGATGAGGAAGACCTTGCGACGGCCGTACGCGTCGCCGAGCCTGCCGCCCGTGATCAGCCCGAGGGCGAAGGTCAGCGCATAACCGGCTGTCAGCCACTGCACTGCGGCCGGTCCGGCGCCGATCGACTGCTGGATGGCCGGGATGGCGGTGAGGACGACCGTGTGATCGAGGTTGTCCATGAGTTCGGCGGCCAGGACGACCACGAGAGCGATCCTGGCGGTCAGTGTCATCTTGGACGACCTGCTGGATGCGGCGTGAACCGAGGGCTCGGTGGTGTGGTTCGGCTCGCTGTCGAGCGCGGGGGAAGCCACGGTAGGACTCCGGATTCAGGAATCGGGGAGCTTGCCGTCAGCCGCGCCGGGGCCGGAAAACACGAAACCCGGGGCAGTCGGCAGAGCTGCACCCGGGAAATGACAGGAAACTGCGGGGGTGGGTGACGCAACTCAGGCCAGTGCGACGTCCGCCCCCGGGCACGTTCCAAAAATCAGAACGTGGGGGAATGCGGACGGCTACAGGGCCTGGGAGATACGTCGTCACCTCGAAACCACTACAGAAGGAACAGGAAGTCTGACACTGCCGCCGGAGTCTCCGGCGCAGGGACTTATGCACGATACGACAGCCTCCGGGCCCTGCGCACGCCAGATATGGCGTGATGAGCAGATGAGGTCGGCGCTGGGGCGCGCCTTGCAACGGTGCCTGCCAGGAGTGAGGCGGCGGGCAGTGGCCGGGGCGCGTGTGTGCGCGGCGGGGCAGCGCGGTACAACCAGGTCATGGAGGAGCAGCGTCTGCCTGGCGGCCGGACCGTAGGTGCGGTGCGTATCGGGAATGCGGTCCACCGGCCCGTACAGCCCTGGACGTCTGCCGTGCATGCGGTGCTGCGTCATCTCGAGGCCGTGGAATTCGGTGGCGCGCCCCGGGCCTTGGGGATGGACGGGCAAAGGCGTGAGGTTTTGACCCATCTGGTGGGCGAGACCGTTGGTGAGGACCTTCCCTGGCCTGCGTGGGTGTACTCGGACACCGCGTTGGTGGGTGTGGGCAGGTGGGCCCGTCGGCTGCATGACGCGACGGAATCGTTTGTGCCGCCACCGGGTGCGCGTTGGCTTGCCGGGCAGACCTGGCGGCCGGGGCTGGTCATCGGGCACCATGACGCCGCGCCGTGGAACGCGGTATGGCACGAGGGTGAGCTGGTCGGGTTCTTCGACTGGGACACGGCTGGGCCTTCGTCGCGCGAGTTCGATCTGGCGTTCATGGCATTGGCCTGGGTGCCGTTGCACGCCCGCCGATTGGCCGAGAGGACGGGGTTCACCGCGTTCGAGGACCGGTGCCGACGCCTGCACCTGCTGCTCGACGCCTACGGCTACGACGGCGACCGGTCGGCCTTCGGGAACGTGGTGGCCGCACGGGCCCGGACCAACGCCGACGTCATCGGCCGCATGGCCGCCGGCGGCGATCCGGTTTATGCCGCGCTGGAGCCGGTTGCCGCCGATCTGCGCCAAGCCGCCATCGAGGTCGAGGCGCTGCCCGCGCCCTTCTGGTCCCCCGCCGGCGACTGAAGCGGCGGCCACACCGGACGCTGCACACCGCCGTGACCCGCCGCGCGCCGGGGCTTCGTCTGCTCCGGAGCGGCCCAGACCGCCTCGGACCGACTTCGTCTCCGCCGTCACAACTTCGCGATGCGCTTCGTCAGTGTTGGTGCAGGCACTCACCAAGCGGCACCGCACCGCCTGTGCGGTCGCCGTACGCCCTCCTGCCTGCGAGGCTCCTCGTCACCATCGCCCTGCGCGCTGGTACCGCAGCAACCTCGGCCGACGCGCACACCCCGTAGCCGCACCGCCGCGAGGCGTCCCTCGTGGCGGTGCGCCCTTCTCTCATCCACAGGACATCCTCCATGACCGAAAGATCCCGCGGCGCCGTGCGTCTCGCCCTCGCCGCCGCCCTCGTCTCCTCCCTCGCCCCTGCCGCACTTCTCACCTCCGCCTCCCCCGCCTCCGCCGCCTCCCTGGCGATGTGGGAGCGGATGGCCCAGTGCGAGAGCACGGGCGACTGGACCGTCGTCAACCCCGACGGCCCCTACTACGGCGGCCTCCAGATCATGAAGCCCACCTGGGACGCCTACAACGGAAGGGAGTTCGCCGAGTATCCGCACAAGGCATCCAAGAAGGAGCAGATCATCGTCGCGGAAAGGATCCTTCGGGGTTCCGGGGCGAGCCAGTGGGGCAACTGCGCCCGCGAGAAGGGTCTGGTCAACGATGGCGTCGATCCGTACCCGCGCGCCACCCCACCCGTCACCCGTGTCACGGGCCCGGAGGACCGTGGCGTCCTCAGCGGTACGGTCACGCTGTCCGCGTCCGTGACCGAGGAGGAGGGGAAGCCGACCGGGGCCGCCTTCTTCGTGGACGGCGACGCCGTCGGTACGGCTTCCGGGGCCGGGCCCTCGTACAGCGTGAGCCTGGACACCACGACCCTGGCGGAGGGGCCGCACACCGTGACCGCCCGTGCGGTCAACGACGCCGGCCAGACCGGGCCGACGTCCTCGGGCGTCTCCTTCTTCGTCGCCAACCGGGGCACGGTCGGCCGGACCACCGGCGACTTCAACGGCGACGGCAAGGCCGACATCGCGATCCTCTACGGCTACGACCGGGAGGGCAAGGACAACCACACCGCGCTGTGGACGCTGCTGAGCACGGGCCGGGGATCGTTCGCCGCGCCGGTGAAGGTGTGGGACAACCTGGAAGCCGGTGCCGGCTCCTGGGACTGGGCCAACTCCAAGGTCATCGCCGGGGACTTCAACGGTGACGGCAGGACCGACGTCGGCGTCCTCTACAACGAGGGCCAGGACGACGCCAAGAACAACCGCACTGCCCTGTGGACCTTCACCAGTCACGGCGCCGGCTTCGACAAGCCGGTGAAGCAGTGGCGGAGCACCCAGTCCTGGGACTGGAAGCGGTCCAAGCCGGTCGCGGGCGACTTCAACGGCGACGGCAAGGCGGATGTCGGCATCCTCTACAACGAGGGCAAGGACGACACCGGCGACTTCCGCACGGCCTTCCACATCGCCTACGCCACGGCCAACGGGGTCCAGGAGCCCAAACGGGCGTGGGACAACAATGACCGCACCACCGGTTCCTGGAACTGGCAGAGCAGCAAGCCGGTCGCGGGCGACTTCAACGGCGACGGCAAGGCCGACCTCGGCATCCTCTACGACGAGGGCAAGGACAACACCGGCGACTTCCGCACCGCCTTCCACATCGGCTACGGCACTGCCGACGCCATCACCCGACCGAAGAGGGTCTGGGACAACAACGACCGGACGACCGGCAGCTGGAACTGGCAGAGCAGCAAGCCCGTCGCCGGTGACTTCAACGGCGACGGCAAGTCCGACCTCGGCATCCTCTACGACGAGGGCAAGGGCAGCGACGGCCAGAACCACACTGCCTTCCACGTCGCATACGGCCGCGCCGGTGGCATCAACGCCCCCAAGCGCGCCTGGGACAACAACGACCGCGCCACCGGCAGCTGGAACGCCGACTCCGCCAAGCCGACCGCCGGTGACTTCGACGGTGACGGCAAGGCGGACCTGGGTGTCCTCTACAACGGTGGCGAGAGCCCCGACGGCAAGGGCGAGGTCAAGCTGTTCACCTTCGCCGGCCGCGCCGAAGCGGTCTCCCCGCCGGTCGAGTCCTGGGGCAGCCGTACGTTCAGCTCCTGGCGGTGGTACCGCAGCGACCTGGCCTGATACGGCGCGGGCGGCGGACGACCCCGCCCGCGTAACACCTGTCCGTCGTCTTCCCCCACCAGCTCCCCACCCGCCCCTCGCCGTGCGGCAGCGCGGCGGGGGGCTTCGGTTTCTCCCGAGCAACTCAGATTAATTTCGTCTCCGCCGTCACAACTTCGCGATGCGCTTCGTCAATGTGACGCAGGCGCTCACCACGCGACACCGCACCGCCTGTGCGGCCGCGTAGTACGCCCCCCCGCCTGCGGGGGCTTTCTCGTCACCTGCGTTGTTCCTTGCTTCGACGTGTCTGGAGACACCCATGCTTCTGAAGGAATCCGCCCGCCGTGGCGCGTCCCTGCTCCTCGTGACCGCGATCGCGTCGGCCGCCCTGGCCACCGGGACGGCACAGGCCGAGTCCCGGCAGTCCGACGGGATGCCGGTGGTCTCGACGGGCACCCTCGGTCACGGTGCCGCCGCGGGCAGCCGCGTCACGCGGCAACAGGTGCTGGACCGGGCGAGAGACTGGGCCGCCCACAAGGTTCCGTACAGCGCGAACGGACTCAGCTCGCCGTACAGCTGGTACAAGGACGAGGCGACGGGCGGCTGGTACCGCCAGGACTGCTCCGGCTACGTCTCCATGGCCTGGATGCTCAACCAGAGCCGCAACACCTGGTCCCTGCGCGATGTCACGACCCGGATCAGCACGTCCGACCTGAAGCCCGGCGACATCCTCAACAACACGCAGAGCCACGTCATCATCTTCGCCGGCTGGATCAACAAGTCGGCCCAGACGTTCTATTACTACTCCGAGAGCGGCCGCAGAGTGGTCACTCAGCGCTATGTGGGGAACTTCAACGACTCCTGGCTCTCGGGCCACCCCACCGACGGCTACGGGGCCTACCGTTACAACAACATAGTCGACGGACCCGTCACCCCCGAGCCGGGCGCCGAGGACACCAGCGCCAGTCCGGCCGAGGCCAAGGTGACAGGTCCGGCGGACCAGGCGATCCTGAACGGCCAGGTCGCCCTCACCGCCTCGGTGTCCGAGAGCGTCGGCACCCCCACGGGCGCGGAGTTCTACATCGACGGCCGGCTGGCGGAGTCCGTCGCCAGCCCCGGCAACCAGTACTCGGCGTCGCTGGACACCACCGAACTGGCCGACGGCCCCCATACGCTGACCGTCAGGGCCAAGAACGCCGCGGGCAAGGACGGCCCGATGTCCGCCGGCTCCGGCTTCTTCGTCGCCAACAAGGCGGTCCCCAGCACCACCACCGGCGACTTCGACGGCGACGGCAAGGCCGATATCGCCGTCCTCTACAACAACGGCAGGTCCGACGCGGGCAAGAACATGACCACGCTGTACAAGTTCACCAGCAACGGTCACGGCTTCGATGCGCCCGTCAAGGTGTGGGACAACGAAGCGTCCTCGGCCGGAAGCTGGAACGCCGACCGCAGCAAGATGACCGTCGGGGACTTCAACGGCGACGGCAAGACGGACGTCGCGGTCCTGTACAACGACGGCCGGGACGACACCGGCGACTTCCGTACCTCGCTGTACGAGTTCATCAGCGACGGCAAATCGTTCAAGGCGCCGGCCAAGGTCTGGGACAACAACGACCGGACCACGGGCAGCTGGAACTGGGAGCGCAGCAAGCCTGTCGCCGGTGACTTCAACGGCGATGGCAAGGCGGACGTCGGCATCCTCTACAACGAGGGCCAGGGTGACGACAACATGAACCACACGGCCTTCCACATCCTGTACTCGTACGACGGCGGGATCCGGGGCCCGAAGCGCGCCTGGGACAACAACGACCGGACGACCGGCAGCTGGAACTGGGAGCGCAGCAAGCCGGTCGCGGGCGACTTCAACGGTGACGGCAAGGCCGACCTCGGCG
>NZ_JAGGOL010000010.1:726-6544 GCF_018614525.1 Streptomyces sp. ISL-11 | reverse complement strand
TTCCGCACCGCCTTCCACATCGCCTACGGCCGGGCCGACGGCATCGCCGGACCGAAGCGCGCCTGGGACAACAACGACACCACGACCGGCAGCTGGAACGCCGACCGCAGCAAGCTCGTAGCCGGTGACTTCGACGGCGACGGCAAGGCCGACCTGGGCGTCCTCTACAACAGGGGTGAGGACGACGGGAAGAACAAGGTCGCGCTGCACACCTTCGCCGGTCGTGACGACGCGGTCTCCCGGCCGGTGAAGGTCTGGGACAACGAGAACTCCACCAGCTGGAACTGGTACCGCAGCGACCTCGGCTGAGCCGGGGCACGGCCGCCCCGCCGGAACGTCCGGCGGGGCTTCCCTGCCGCGGAGCGGGGTCGCGAAGTACGGGGGTGGAGCAACGCGCCCCAAGCCGATTCACCCAGCTCAGCGCACCATTCCCCGCGGCTTGAACGCCACCGGAGGCAGCTGGGGCGCGGGCAGCCGGTCGCCGTCGTAGCCCTGCACCTCGCCGAAGCGGGACCCGGCCGTCTCCGTCGGAGCGGTAGAGCGAGTTGTACAGCGTCGTGCAGTGGAGCCGGAACTCGACATCCGGTAGGCCGAAGAGCGGTCCGTAGTTGACTAGGGCCTGTCTGATGGGTCGGTGACGAACCGAGACGAGAACTCGTTCCCAGGCATGTGGGACGGGGAGATCTCAGTGACGCGGAGTGGGCCAGGCTGAAGCCGTACTTCCCAAGAAACGTTGGGCGGGGCGGGCGTTGGAAGTGTCACCGCAGGGTGATCAACGGGATTCTGTTCCGGTTGCGGACCGGGATCCCGTGGCGCGATCTGCAGTCCCGGTTTGGTAAGTGGCAGGCGATATGCGACCGGCATCGCCGCTGGTCGGCGGACGGCACATGGGAAATGCTCCTGCGAGCCGTGCAAGCCGATGCCGATGCGCAGGGGCGAATCGACTGGTCAATGGCGAGCGTGGACTCGACGATCTGCAGGGCCCACCAACACGCTGCGGGTGCCCGTCACCGGGCCCCGACGGTGCCGGCAGACGAGCCCGGCCAGCCCACCACCGGGACGATGAAGGTCTTGGCCGCTCCCGCGGCGGCCTCACCACAAAGATCCACTTAGTTGGTGAGGGCGGCCTGCGGCCCTTGGCCCTACTGATCACACCCGGACAATGGGGCGACGCGCCTCAGATGATTCCGGTCCTGGAGCGCACCGGCGTCCCGCGGACGAAGGGCGGGCACCCGCGCACCCGCCCGGACCACCTCAGCGGCGATCGTGCCTACAGCTCTCGGCGCAACCGCCGCTACCTGCGGCGCCGACAGATCAAGCACACCATCCCTGAGCCGAGGAATCAGCAGGCCAATCGCTTGCACCGTGGAAGCCGAGGCGGCCGGCCCACCAGCTTCGAGAAGGCCCGCTACGTTCGCAGGAACGAAGTGGAGCGGCTGATCGGAAAGTTGAAGATCAACCGGGCGGTTGCCACGAGGTTCGACAAGTGGGCCTATGTCTCCTACGGCACTGTGACCGTTGCGGCCATACGCCTGTGGCTTCGTGCCTGACCCGTCAGACGGAACCTAACCGCCGCCCCCGGCCAGGGGTTTGGGCCGTCCCCCACGCCGGGGGCGGCCCTGCGGCACCGCCCCGGTCACGGGGCGATGATTACCTCGAAGGCTTCGCTGTCGATGATGCGGTCGGACTGTATCGCCCGCGCGTACTCCAGACCCGCGTCACCGTTGTCCTTGTTGTCGACATGGGCCCGGATGCAGGGCGCGTTGTAGGGCGGGGTGGGCTGGGCGGCCCGGTCGACGGTGACGTTCGCGATGTCCCACACGCCGCCGACCGCACGCGGGGTGATGTCTACGCACTGGTTCCCGTCCTTGCCGCCCTGCCAGGACCCGGCGAAGGGGTACTCGTCACAGGAGTCGTTGGGGACACCGGTGGCGCCCCCCACGAACTTGTTCGGCCCGCCAATGCCACAGGTCTTGTCACGCCGTTTGTCGTTCTTCGGGTCGAGAGGGTCGGTGAACCGGTTCAGCGGGTGGTCGTGGTCGCCGAACTTGCCGGTCAGGTTCTTCTGCGCCCACTCATAGGCGATGGCCGCCCCCCGGTACCGGGCCTTGCTGAACGTCACGTTGGCCAGGTGGCCCGGGACGATGCAGCCGGGCCAGCTGCCCGAGTCATCGTCACAGCGAACCTCGATGCCGTTCCACTCCGGGCGGATGTGCGTGGGCGGCCCCGACCCGTTGAGGATGGCCCCCTGCACGCGGTAGGTCGGCAGGATCGTCGTGTTGAAGCCCTTGCCCACGGACGAGGTGTAGCTCAGGGTGCCGTCCTTGCCCTCGTGGAGGCGGCGGAAGCGGACGGCCGCGCCGTCCCAGGCCGACGACCCGGGCGAGCACTGGCCGCTACAGGTCGAGCTCAGGGCCATCGTGACGGGGGGCATTTTCTCCGTCATCTCGACGACCTCGGTGATGATGTCCTCGCGCCATGCCGCCTGGGGCAGGGAGTCCATGGACGCCGCCGCCGCGACGAACACCGTGGCGTGGTCGGCTACGCTCCCGTCCTTGCCGAGGGCCTCATAGATGACCCAGTGGCGTACGCAGTAGGCCTTGCGGCTGGACTGGCGGGGATCGGCCCCGGTACACATCCCCAGCCCGGGATTCGGCTTGGGATCGGCGGCCTGGGCGCGGGCCGCTGGTGCGAGGGCGGCGGAGGTGGGGGCGGCGGCGCCTGCGGGGGCGGTGTCGGTGGTCCTCACGCACGTCCAGGCCGTGCCCTGGCGCTGGAGCTGGGTACCGGGTGCGGTGGCCACGCACGTTCCGTGACCGGACGGGGCCGCGCTGGCGGGCGGCGCGGCGGTAGCGGGGGCGGTGCCTGCGGCGCACAGGGATGCGGTGAAGACCAGTGCGGCTATCGCCGACAGGCCGCGTCTGAGGTGTTTCAAAAGGTGGTCCCTTCCGTCGGTGGCGCCCCGTGGCGAGCACACCGAAGGTATGAAACCTGGCAACTCCCGTTCATACCAACCGAGAACGCGACAGTTCTTGATCGCATTTGGCCAGTTGTGGTATAGACCTGCCGCCCTCGGCGGCGCTAGTTTCCCTCACACTCGCCTCACAGACCACACACAGGGGGAAGCAACGATGCGCCGCACAAGAAACCGCCTGGGCAGAGGGCTCGGAGCGCTCATAGCCACCGCGACGGCCGCCGTGGGCCTGGCCGCCACCTCGGCCGCCGCCACCCCGGCCGCCGCCACCTCGGCCGCCGCCACCCCGGCCGCCTCCGGGCAGACGATCCAGCCCGGCCAGACCTGCACCGCAGCCGATCTCGGCAAACGCCACCCGGTCATCAAGACGACCGAAGTCACCCCGACGATCACCCACTTCAAGGGCTGGTACGTCACCCAGGGCTCAACCGGTACCCAGACCATCTCCACCAACGTCCAGGAAACCATTTCGGTCTCCGTGGGCGTCAACGGCAGCGTTCAGGGCAGCTTCGCCGTCGAGGCCCTCGGCACCGTCGGCGCGAGCCTCGGCCTGAACGTCCAGGTCAACTACACCACCACCAGCAGCACCAACAAGTCCATCACCTGGGACTTCTACCAGCCCGGCTACTACGGGCTCTACGAGGGCACCAAGAAGGTCACCGGCACCTACGGCAGCCTCAACTGCAACCGCACCCAACAGGGCGACGGCAGCTGGGCGTTGAAGTGGACCGAGGGCCCCGACACCGGCAGCTACACCACCTTCACCACCCTCGAAGAAGGCGCGGTGCGCTGCGAGGACAAGGTCCCCGCCAACAGCATCATGCGCAAGGCACAGGGCCTCCTCGACTGCGGCTCCCCCGCCGCCACCGCGAAGCACCCTGCCGGACCGGTCCCCTCGGTGAAGGCCGACGCCGCCAAGGCCGGGCACGAAGCCGAGAAAGCCGCCAAGGCCGCGCAAAGCGTGAAGGCCACCCAGGCCGCCAAGCCCGCCCCACGTGCCGGCCTGTCCTGCCAATCCGCCGTCTACAAGATCGACGTCCCCGGCAAGCCCCTGAACTGGAGCGCACCGCTCCTGGCCAACGACGGCATCCGCCTGCGCGAATCGACGTTCTTCAGCGCCCACCTGGACAACTGGCGGCTGTGCAACGTGACGGAGCGCAACGGGGTCATCGAGGCGTCCCTGTGGAACTGGGGCAACGGCGGGTGCGCGACCATCCCGGCGAACATCGCCAACCAGGAGCAGGCATACCTGACGACGGCCACCTGCGGGGAGGACGACCTCCAGCGGTTCTACATCTACCGCGACGTACCCGGCAGCACGAAGATCGGTCTGCAGAACAAGTACACCGGCTCCATGATGGGCCACGACCGATACGCGGACGGGGAACTCATCCGCCAGTACTCCAGCGGCAGGCAGGACGGTACGGGTACGTACACCCTGACCGGAGTCTGACGGCCCTTCCCCGTGAGCGCGGCCCCGCACGTGAACCCCCGGCCTCCCGGTTCCGTGCGGGGCCTTCCGCGTCTCTACCCCGAGCCCGGCCTCGGGGACCGGGGCCCGCGGCTGAATGTCCCCTGCTGCATGCGGCGAACCCCTGCCAGGGTGGTGCGCGCTTCAACCCGACGACAGAAGCGAGGTCAACTCGTGCGTAAACGAGGATCTGTTGACAGTGGCCAACGAGTTCTCGTCTCGGTTCGTCACCGACCCATCAGACAGGCCTTAGACGCACTTCAGGTAGAGCACGTCGCTGTGGGCTGAACCGGAGTCCCGACTGCCGCCGTAGACGATGGAGCCGGTGGTGATGACCTTGTACCCGAGTTCAGCGACCCGCTCATCTGCCCGCGGGCGGTCCGGGCGTACTGTTCGCTCAGGCGGCGCGCTCCGCTTTCTCGCGCTGCAGGGCCTCCTGCGCGCGCAGGAGTTGTTGCCGTTGGTGTTCTGGCCGTCGGCTGCGACCCGGGCCGCGATCGTGCGTCGCTTCTCCTGCTCGGCCTCGCGGCGGAGCCGGTTCTAGGATCCCCCTGATGGCACGGGTCGAGGGCGTGGGACACCAGGGCTCGCGAGGCCGGCGCCAGCGCAGGGTGGGTGCCGGGCGAGGCACGGCCGAAAGCCGGGGTGTGCTGTGCGGTGGGGCCGTGTACGGTGCGGGCGATGTCGCAGTGGCGAGAGCGTCCCGCACCATTTCGAAACGGCAGGCGCCGGTGCTTCGGCGCACGGGTGAGCTGCCGTCCGCTCCGCCACCGCAGTGCGAAGGCCAGGGCGACGACGCCCCGGACCCATGGATTTCCGTTTCCGGACAGGAAGGACCGTGCGCATGCGGAAGCAACCGCGCGAGAGATGCAGACGGATCGGCCGGACGACCGGCTTATCGGCGCCGGGTGTCACCGGTACGCCTCCCTTCGCGGACCGTCCAGGAGGGACCCGTACGACCGGTGGGGGCGCTTCCCGCCGTTCGGGCCGTGTGGGCCGCGCGCTGGCGGCCGCCGTGATGGGGGCACTGCTGGCGACCGCGCCAGGACTCGCCTTACCGGGGGCAGCAGCCGCGAGCCCCGAGGCCGCCACCGTTTTCGGTTCGTCGGTCGCCGCGGCCCGCAACGCCGACGGACGACTGGAGCTGTTCGGGACGAACAGCGGTGACGCGATCTACCACCGCTCGCAGAACTCCATCGGCGGCACCTGGGGACCCTGGGCACAGTTCGACGGCGCGCTGCGCGCCGTCGCCTCCGAGACCAACGCCGACGGCCGCGTGGAGCTGTTCGGCGTCAACAGCGGCGGCTCCATCTACCACCGCTCGCAAACCTCCCCCGGCGGCACCTGGGCCGGCTGGGAACAGTTCGACGGCG
>NZ_JAGGOL010000010.1:0-701 GCF_018614525.1 Streptomyces sp. ISL-11 | reverse complement strand
GAGATCTTCGGGACCAACAGCGCTGGGAACATCTATCACCGCTGGCAGACCTACCCCGGCGGCGGCTGGTCCTCGTGGGCGCAGTTCGACGGCGCGCTGACGCAGGTGGCGGCCGAGACGAACGCCGACGGCCGCGTGGAGCTGTTCGGCGTCAACAGCGGCGGCTCCATCTACCACCGCTCGCAAACCTCCCCCGGCGGCACCTGGGCTGGCTGGGAACAGTTCGACGGCGCCCTGACCTCGATCGCCGCCGCCCGCAACGCCGACGGACGACTCGAGATCTTCGGGACCAACAGCGGTAACGCGATCTACCACCGCTCGCAGAACTCCATCGGCGGCACCTGGGGACCCTGGGCACAGTTCGACGGCGGGCTGAGTCAGGTGGCGGCCGAGACCAACGCCGACGGCCGCATCGAACTCTTCGGCGTCAACAGCGGCGGCTACCCGTATCACCGCTGGCAGACCTCCGTCGGTGGCGGGTGGTCGAACTGGGCGCAGTTCGACGGCCTGCTGAGGGGCTGAACGCCGCCCTGAACCGGTGACGGCGATCACGGTGGCCCACCCGGCGCGGCTGCCGTGGTCGTGGGCGCGGCGGGTTCGTACGGTCCGTCCGGCAGGCGGCGCTCAGACCAAGACTGAGGGGGCCCGGTGTGGGCGCGGGCCAGTCCGAGCGAGCCCTCTAAGAGGCTATTTCAGTTGGT
>NZ_JAGGOL010000108.1:285-28281 GCF_018614525.1 Streptomyces sp. ISL-11 | reverse complement strand
CGCCGGCATGGGCGGGAGCCCGGCCGGCGGTGCCGGATAGCCGCCGCCACCCTGGGTGACGGGGCTGCCGGCGCCGGGGCGCGGCGAGGCCGCGCGGGCCTGCGGGTCCTGGGACTCGCTGGCGGCGAGGGTGCGGCTGCGCACCCGGTAGAGCCCGGTGTCGAGGTCGTCCGCCTTCTCCAGGTGGACCTTGATGGTCCCCATGAAGGTGTACCGCTGCTGCTTGGCGTAGTCGCGGACCATGCCGGAGAGCTCGTCGCCGAGCTGCCCGGAATAGGGGCTGAGACGCTCGAAGTCCGGGGCGCTCAGCTCCACGATGAAGTCGTTGGGGACGACGGTGCGGTCACGGTTCCAGATGGTGGCGTTGTTGTCGCACTCCCGCTGGAGCGCGCCCGCGATCTCGACCGGCTGCACCTCGGACTTGAACACCTTGGCGAAGGTGCCGTTCACGAGACCTTCGAGACGCTGCTCGAAGCGCTTCAGTACTCCCACGGGGCACCTCCTTCCCTCAGTGACGTTCCTGATGCTCAGTGTCGTTCCTGATACTGCTTACTGATCGTATCCACGCGTCGGGAAAACGGCTGGTTCCCCTTCGGCGGCAGGAGTGACGAGTGTCGCCTTCGGGGCGCCCTCTTGTCGTCCTCGCACCGCCTTCACTAGGGATCGTAGAGGCGGCCGCGAGTCAGTGTCCCGCAACCGGTGCGCTCCCCACGGACCCGGCGGTCCGGGAGGCCGTCCCGGGGCCGGCCTGCGCGGGGCCGCGGGAAACGCGTGCGAGGACACCCCGCGCACCGTGCTAATGTTCTCCGTGTCGGAAGGCGAACGCACAAGACCCGGGAAACACGGTCCGGGGAGAGTGCGGGAAGACTGAAGACAACACCCATGCGCGGGTGGCGGAATAGGCAGACGCGCTGGATTCAGGTTCCAGTGCCCGAAAGGGCGTGGGGGTTCAACTCCCCCCTCGCGCACCATGCGGTACGAGACGGACCCCTCCGAGTGACATCAGTCACCTGGAGGGGTCCGTTTCGCTTTGCGTGTGCGTATTGCCACGTGGGTGTCCGGCAGATCGTCCGCGCGCGGCGGGCGGGGGGCCCGAATTCGGCCGGGACGCGAGAGCTTGGCCGGAACGTTGCACGCGGTAGTGGCCGCAGTGGGAACATCATTCCGTAGTCGCGCTGGGGCGCTGTGTGAAGAGCGTCGTGTCCGGTGTCGTGGGGAGCCTCGTCTGCAACCGGAATGGGGGACGCTGTGGCTTTGAGCCAGTCGTCCGTGCTGGCGGAGTGGGTGCTGCCCGCCGCCGTCTGCGCGCCTGTGACATGGGTGTGCCTGGTCTGGCGCTTCCGCGAGGACGGGCGGCTGCTGGGTACGGTCCGGTCGACGCTGGCGGCGGTCGCGGTGGTGCTGTGGACCTCCGGCATGGCGGCCCTGGCCAGCGGGCTCCTGTTACCCCACGCGTCGAGCGTGCCGCCGGCCGCGGTGGGCGCGGTGGCGGGGCTCGGGCTGGTGCCCAAGCGGAAGCTGGAGCAGTCCGGCGAGCACCCCCTCATGGCGATCGTCACCCTCGGCGATTCGCTGCTGCTGAGCGGACTCGCGCTGCGGCTCCAGACCGACCGCGCCGAGTGGTCGTACCGCATGTCCAGTGGTTTCCAGGACTGCTGGGACCTCGACGCCTTCGCCGACCGGGTGTGCAGGCACCTGTTGTCGCGCGTCGACACCTCGGGTCGTACGGGCAGGGCGCGCACCAACCTCAAGCGCGAGATCGTGGAGCGGCACCGGGACGTACGGACCGCGGCGCAAAAGTGGATCACCGTGGAGACGAAGATCGAGAAGTCCTGCCAGCAGCAGGCGCGGGAACGTACGCGGGAGGAGCTGCGGCAGGCGCGGCGGGCGTTCGGCGAGGCCGAGCAGTACTGCGCGTATCTGCTCGACTTGGCGCACGCCCACGGCAAGCGCAGTGACGACAAGAAGATCATGGAACTGCGGCGGCGGTCCCCCTGGGAAGCCGTCGCCGGCCCGTCGGCGGGCTGAGCCCCGCGGCGCGGGGCGCTCGCGGGCGTCAGCGGTGGGAGCGCGCTAAGGGCCGTACGCGCACGGGGCGTTCGGCCTCCACGGGCTCGCGGACCTCGGCGGGTGTGGGCTCGCGGAACGAGATGTCCACCCTCAGGTCGAGCGCGTCCGCCACGGCCGCGAGAGAGCGCATGGTCAAATTCTCGTCCCCGGACAGGATTTGACTGACCCTGCCGGGTGAGACGCCGATGCAGTCGGCCAAGTCCTTGCGGGACATGCCGCGTTCGGCCAAGAGCCCGGCGAGTGATGCCGTCGCATGGCGCGCCAGACTGGCACCGGCTAACTCCGCCGTGCCGCCGCGTTCTGTATCGTTGCGCCAGGCCATGCTGTACCCCCAGAGTCGTGATGCCGCTGGACGGCTCCTCTCTAGAGGATGCCACCTTTAGGCTTAGCTAAAAGCCCAGATTCGGCTAAAGATTGCGTCACCACCGCTGTTGGTGACTCTTGACCACCTGTTGACCAGCGGTGACGCGGCAAACGGTCGATTCCGGCCAGACTCGGGCCGGCTGGTCGTCGCGGGGCGGGTGTTCGCCGCGCGGGGCCCGGTCGGGTGACGGGCCCCGGGCGTACGGCTGTTCAGCCGGCGAAGCGTGCGGCGAGTGCCTTGCCCTTGGCCGCGGCGTCCTCGAGTGCCTGGGCGCGGGAGGCGTCCGACTTCTCGATCAGACCGGCCATCGCGGGCACGGTATGGGCCAGGGTCAGCTCCGGGACGATGAAGTCGACGTCCAGGCCGAGCATGTCGCCGAGGGCCTTCTCCAGGTAGGTGGTCACGAAGTCGAAGCCCTCGCGGGGGGTGCCCGGCCCGTACGCGCCGCCGCGGCTGGCGACGACGGTGACCGGGGTGCCGGCGTTGGGCAGCTCCGGGATCCCGGCCGTGCGGCCCATGATGATCACGTGGTCCAGCCACGCCTTGAGCGTGGAAGTGATCGTGAAGTTGTACATCGGGGCGCCGATCAGCACCGCGTCCGCGCGCTCCAGCTCCTCGGCCAGTTCGGTGCGGAGCGCGATGCCCGCCTTCTGGGCCTCGGTGCGCTCGGCCGGGTCGGTGAACGAGGCGGTGATGGTCACCGCGTCGATGTGCGGCAGCGGGTCGGCGGCGAGGTCGCGGTGGATGACGGTGCCGTCGGGGTGCTGCTCCTCCCACGCCTTGCGGAAGGCGGCGGTGACCTCGCGGGAGGCGGAGCCCTGGGGGAGGGCGGAGGAGTCGAGGTGCAGGAGTGTGGCCATCGGGATCTCCAAGGGGAGGGCGTGACGCGGAGGGAGGCGTGACGCGGTCATTGCTTGCCGTACGGCGATGTAATTCCGTACGCAACTATTGATAGCACAGTAGCTTACTTTTCTGCAGCACCTGAGGGCGACGCAGTACGCTGGGGCCATGGCGGACCACAGCGAACAGGCGTGCAAGAGCGTCGACGTAGGCATGACGCGTGTCTTCGAGCTGTTCGGGAAGCGCTGGACCGGCCTGATCGTGGCCACGCTGATGCCGGGCCGGGTCTACTTCTCCGACCTGCGGCGCGCCATTCCGGGGATCAGCGAGCGCATGCTGTCGGACCGGCTCACGGAGCTGGCCGCAGCCGGTCTGCTCGTCCGCGAGGTGGACGCCGGGCCCCCGCTGCGCGTCGCCTACCGGCTGACCGAGGCGGGCGAGGCGATGGATCCGGCGCTCAGGGAGTTGGGCCGGTGGGCGGCGAAGTACCTGGCGGACGACCCCACTTGTCCCAAGGAATGCAGCTGAGCCGCTCTGTCGGTGGCGGGGGTAGATTTCCCTTCCAGTGAGTGTGCGGGCGCAGGGGGAGGGGGCGCGCGATGGCGCGACTGCCGTACGTACCGGGGTTCGCGGGACCGGCGGCCGGCGGCGGGGCCGCCGGGGCCGGATCGCCGAAAGCCGTGGGGAAGGCGTTGCGGGCGCGGGTTCCGCGTGCCGCGCACGCCGAGTGGGAGGCCGACGCCGGCAGGCCGGACGCGGTCTCCGCGGTCGAGGCGTCGAACGCGGGCCGGCTGCCCGGGCTGACGCCGATACGGGCCGGGCGGATGGCCGCCTCCCCCTTCGCCTTCCTGCGCGGCTCCGCCGGGCTGATGGGTTACGACCTGGTGCGTACGGCCGTGACGGGCATGGGCGCGCAGCTCTGCGGCGACGCGCACGCCGCCAACTTCGGGCTCTACGGCGACGCCCGCGGCGGCATCGTCATGGACCTCAACGACTTCGACGAGACGCTGCGCGGGCCGTGGGAGTGGGACGTGAAGCGGCTCGCGGCCTCGCTGGTCCTCGCGGGCCGGGAGGCGGGCGCGGACGAGGACACCTGCCGGGCGGCCGCACGGGACGCCGTGGGCTCCTACCGGCGCACGATGCGGCTCCTGGCCAGGATGCCGGTCGCGGACGCGTGGAACGCCATCGCCGACGAGCGACTCGTCTCGCACGCGGACGCCCGGGAGCTGCTGGGCACGCTGGAGCGGGTCGAGGCGAAGGCGCGCCGGAACACGAGCGCCCGGTTCGCGGCGAAGGCGACGGAGAAGTCCGACGGCGGCCGGCGGTTCCTGGACGCGCCGCCGGTGCTGCGGCGGATACCGGAGGGGGAGGCGGCGGCGGTCGCCCTGGCGCTGGAGGGATATCTGGGGACGCTGCCCGAGGAGCTGCTGCCGCTGCTGGCGCGGTACGAGGTGCAGGACGTGGCGTTCCGGGTGGTGGGCACCGGGAGCGTGGGGCTGCGCTCGTACGTGGTGCTGCTCCTCGACCACCGGGGGGAGCCGCTGGTGCTCCAGGTGAAGGAGGCCCGCCCCTCCGTTCTGCTGCCGTACGCGGAGAAGGCCGGCTTCGCGCCGCCCGAGGCCGGTCACGAGGGGCGGCGCGTGGTGCTCGGCCAGCGGCGGATGCAGGTGGTCAGCGATGTACTGCTCGGGTGGGCGACGGTCGAGGGCCGGCCGTACCAGGTGCGGCAGTTCCGCAACCGCAAGGGGAGCGTCGACCCGGCGGCCCTGGGCACCGACGAGCTCGATGACTACGGCCGGATGACGGGGGCCCTCCTGGCCCGGGCGCACGCGCACAGCGCCGATCCCCGGCTGATCGCCGGGTACTGCGGCAAGTCGGAGGAGCTGGACGAGGCCGTGGCGGCCTTCGCGACGGCCTACGCGGGCCGTGTGGAGGCGGATCATGCCGAGCTGGTCACCGCGGTGCGGAGCGGGCGGGTGGCGGCGGAGATGGGCGTGTAGGGGCGGGGACGGGCTTGCGGGGGCGTGCGGCGAGTGACCGGTCGTCGTGGTGGGCGTTGTGGCGGGACGGGACCGGCGGTCCCCTGGGGTGGGTGGGAGCTCGTACGCTGGGCGGGTGATGAAACCGGAAGCCGAGCAGAGCCAGCACGCCGAGGAGCCGGGCACGCACCGCCTTGAGCAGGCCGTACGCACGGCCGAACAGGCGCTGATCGAGTTCGAGATCGCGGTGGAGACCTTCCGGGTGGAGGTGGAGAACTTCTCCCGCCTCCACCACCAGCGCCTCGGCCCGGTGTACGCCCGGCTCGACGAGCTGGACGCGCGGATCGCGGAGGCCGTGGCGGCCCGGACCGGTGACGCCGATGATCTCCGGCGGGCCCGGGAGGCGCGGGCCCTGGTGCAGCCGCTGCCCGGGGTGGAGGAACTGCTCGGCGGCTGGATGGACTCCGAGGGGCTGTCGCCCGAGGCGCAGGCGATGCTCACCGACAAGCCGGTGCGGCCGCCGCAGCGGGTGCGCCCCAGCGCCGAGGCCCGCCGGGCCTTCCGGGAGCTGGTCCGCAAGGCGCATCCGGACCTGGCGCGCGACGAGGCGGAGCGGGTGCGGCGCGAGGAATTCATCGTGCGGGTCAACGCCGCGTACGCCGGCGGTGACGAGAAGCTGCTCGCGGAACTGGCCGAGGAGTGGGCCGCCGGGCCGGTGCCCGAGGAGCGGTGGCCGAGCCGCGCCGAGGAGCTGTACGCACGCCTGGAGTGGCTGGCGCGGCGCAAGGAGATGCTCGCGGCGCTGGCCGCCGAGCTGGAGGGCTCGGCGATCGGCTCGATGATCAAAATGGCGCCGGACGACCCGGACGGGCTGCTGGAGGAGATCGCCGAGGGCCTGCTCGCGCAGGTCACCGAGCGCGAGGCCCATCTGGCCACCCTGACCGGCTAGCAGGTCGGGTAGCGTCGTGGGCATGCATTTTGGTTCTGGGGTTCCCACGGTCGGCGTCGACGCTCTCTCGGCCGATGACTTTCTGCTCGATGTCCGCGAGGAGGACGAGTGGGCGGCCGGGCACGCCGAGGGCGCGCTCCACATCCCGATGAGCGACTTCGTCGCCCGCTTCGGCACCCTGACGGAGCAGGCTCCCGAGGGCGGTCGGATCAACGTCATCTGCCGCGCCGGTGGCCGCTCCGCTCAGGTCACCGCCTATCTCGTCCAGCAGGGCCTGGACGCGGTGAACGTCGACGGCGGGATGCAGGTGTGGGAGGCCGCCGGCCGCCCGGTCGTGGACGGCAACGGCGCGCCTGGAACGGTGATCTAGCCGCGGTTCGGCGGCGTCCTGGCCGCGGATCGGTCGCGTCCTGGCCGCGGTTCGGTCGTGTCCCGGCCGAGGTTCGGCGCGTCCCGGCCGTTTCCCGGCCGTTTCCCGACCGGGTGGTAAAGGCGGGTCAGTCGTGGGCGGGCAGGGTGGCCAGGAGGTCGCCCAGGGCCTCCTCGTGGGCCGCGGCGGGGCCCAGGGAGAGTTCGAGCTGCTTGGCCCAGGCGTGGTAGCGGTGCAGGGCGTAGCCGGTGTCCGCGCCGAATCCGCCGTGCAGGTGCTGTGCGGTCTGGACGACGCGGCGGACACCTTCCGAGGCCCAGATCTTGGCGACGGCGACGTCGGCTGCGGCCGGGAGCGCGCCGGCGGTCCCTGACTCCAGCCGCCAGGCGGCCTGCCAGAGGGTGGCCTCCATGGCGCGCAGGTCGATGTAGCGGTCCGCCGCCTGTACGGCGACCGCCTGGAACGTCGCGATCGGAAAGCCGAACTGCTCGCGCTTCGCGGTGTATTCGCCGGTCATCCGGCACACCGCCGTACCCACCCCGAGCGCGAGCGCGCACGTGCCGACGGTGAGGAGCTCCCGCAGCCGTTCCCACGCGCCCTCGGTGGTGATCACGTCCTCGGCGCCCAGACGTACGGAGTCGAGGCGGACCTCCGCGTACCGCTCGCCGTTGGTGGAGACCTGGTCGGCGAGGGTGACGCCGGGGTGGTCGCGGGGGACGAGGGCGACGACGGCCCGGCCGCTGTCGTTGGGATGTCCCTCGGTGTGATGTCCCTCGGGGTGGTGGCCGTCGGGGTGGTGGCCGGTGTGCGCGGGGAGCAGGAGCAGGTCGGCGCCGGATGCCCAGGGCACCGCGGTGTGTACCCCGTCGAGAGTCCATGAGCCGGCTTCGGAGCCGCTGTCCACAGGGGCGGCGGTCGGGGCGGCGGTGACGGCGAGCTCGGCCGCGTCATGGCCGGTGCGACCGCTGGAGGCCACGGTGACGACCAGCTCGCCCCTGCCGATCCGCGGCAGCAGCCGGGCCGCCACCGGGCCGCCGTGAGCGCTCAGGGCGAACGCGGCCGCCCCGCACTCCAGCAGCGGCACCCGGGCCAGGACCTGTCCGGCCTCGCGCAGCACCAGGCACAGGGCGAGGGGCCCGAGGCCCGCGCCGCCGTACTCGGGTGCGGCCAGAAGGCCGAGCACGTCGGACGCGGCGAGCTTGTGCCACAGCGCCCGGTCGAAGTCCTCGGCGACCGCGCCCCGGGAGAGTGCCGGACTGGGCACGCCGTCCGGGGAGACCCCGGCCAGGACCGCCCGGGCCGCCTCGGCCGCCGCCCGCTGTTCCTCGGTGAAGGTGAAGTCCACTGCCGTCCTCCCGCTACCGTTACCGCCGCCCGGCCGCCTGGAACTGACGAAGCGTCAATTTAGAACGAGTTCCAGGAATTGTGAACAGTCGGGAGGGGAGTGGTGGGGAGGGGAGTGGTGGGAGGCGCTCGCGGGTGCGGGTGCGGAGGCGGAGGCGGGCCGGGGAGCGGGAGGCCGGGTGACAGCGCTCGCCGCTCAGCGGTCGAAGTCCAGCTCCACCTCCTCCGTCGTCGGATGCGACTGGCAGGCCAGCACATATCCCGCGTCGATCTCCTCCGGCTCCAAGGCGAAGTTCCGGTCCATCCGCACCTCGCCCGAGACCAGATACGCCCGGCACGTTCCGCATACACCGCCCTTGCAGGCGTACGGCGCGTCGGCGCGGTTGCGCAGCACCGCCTCCAGCAGGGATTCGCCCTCCTGCACGGGCCAGCTGCCGCCGCGGCCGTCCAGTCGCGCGGTCACCGTGCTGTGGGCCGGCGCGGTGGCCGTCTTCGCGGCCGGTGCGCCTGTCGAGGGCTCCTCGACATGGAAGATCTCCTGGTGGACGCGGTCACGGGCGACCCCGAGGCCGCGCAGCGCGCGCTCGGCGCCGATCACCAGCCCGTACGGGCCGCAGAGGAACCAGCCGTCGATCGCTCCCACCGGCAGCAGCGCCGGCAGCAGCGCGCCCAGCCGCTCCTCGTCCAGCCGCCCCGAGGGCAGCCCCGCCTGCTGTTCCTCTCGGGAGAGCGCGTGCACGAGCTGGAATCGGTCGGGATAGCGGTCCTTGAGGTCGGCGACCTCCTCCAGGAACATCGTCGAGGCGGTGGTGCGGTCGCTGCGTATCAGGCAGAACCGGGCGTCGGGCGTCCGCGCGAGCAGCGTGGAGGCGATGGACAGCATGGGGGTGATCCCACTGCCGCCGACGATCGCGGCGAAGTGCCCGGCCCGCGGCTGAAGGAGGAACCGGCCGACCGGCGCCATCACCTCGACCGTGTCCCCCACGCCCAGCTCCTTGAGCGCGTACGTGGAGAACACTCCGCCGTCCACGAGGCGCACGCCCACCCGCAGCTCGCCGGGGCCATCGGCGTCCGGGGCCGGTGCCGGCCCGCAGAGGGAGTACGTGCGGCGTATCTCGCCGTCCTCCGTGAACCGGCGTACGGAGATGTGCTGGCCCGGGGCGTAGCGGTAGACCTCGCGCAGCTCGGGGGGCACGGCGAAGGTCAGGGCGACCGCGTCGTCGGTGAGCGGGTCGACGGCTGTCACCCGCAGCGGGTGGAAGGCGCCGTGGCGGGCCGCTGCCATCTACAACTCCTTGAAGTGGTCGAACGGTTCGCGGCACGCCTCGCACCGGCGCAGGGCCTTGCAGGCGGTGGAGGAGAACCGGCTCAGCAGCGTGGTGTCGGTGGAGCCGCAGTGCGGGCAGCGGATGCCCAGCGACACCGGCACCGGCCCCTCGGGTCCGCCGGGCCGGGGCGGTGCCACCCCGAACTCCGCCAGCTTGCGGCGGCCCTCGGCCGTGATGTCGTCCGTGGACCAGGCCGGGGTGAGGACCGTGCGCACCTCGACCTCCGGTATGCCGTGTTCGTGCAGCACCCGTTCGATGTCCGCCGACATCGTCTCGATGGCCGGGCAGCCGGTGTAGGTGGGGGTGAGCTCCACCTCCACCCGGCCGGGTCCCGTGAGATGCAGGCCGCGCAGCACGCCCAGGTCGGCCAGCGTCAGTACGGGAAGCTCCGGGTCGGGGACGGACCCGGCCAGTTCGCGGAGGCGCTCCTCCAGGGGCGTCGGGGCGGTCACCATGACGCCCCCGGGTGGCTGCGGTGCAGGTGCTGCATTTCCGCGAGCATCCGTCCGAACGACTCGGTGTGCAGCCCCTGGCGGCCGGCTCCGGCCGTCCACGCACCGGCCTGCGGGCCCGTGGGCAGGGTCAGGGTGGCCTGCTGGACCGTCTTGGTGACCAGGGTCAGCCAGCCGTCGCGCAGCGCCGCCATGTCGACGTCGACTCCCTCGACCGGCTCGAAGAGCTCTCCCGTACAGCGCCAGAGGGCGTTCAGGGCGGTCTGCATGCGCCGGTGGCTCTCCTCCGTGCCGTCGCCGAGCCGCAGCGTCCAGTGCTCGGCGTGGTCGCGGTGGTAGGCCACTTCCTTGACCGCCTTGGCGGCGAGCGGTGCGAAGGGGCCGTCGCCGGCGGACAACTGCCCGTAGAGCAGCTCCTGGTAGGTGGAGAAGTACAGCTGCCGGGCGATGGTGTGGGCGAAGTCGCCGTTGGGCTGCTCCACGAGCTGGACATTGCGGAAGGCGCGCTCTTCGCGGAGGTAGGCCAGCTCGTCCTCGTCGCCGACGAGCTGGAGGAGGAAGCGGGCCTGGCCGAGCAGGTCCAGGGCGATGTTGGCGAGCGCGACCTCCTCCTCCAGGACGGGCGCGTGCCCGGCCCACTCCCCCAGCCGGTGGGAGAGCACGAGGGCGTCGTCACCGAGCGCCAGCGCGGCGCCGGCGGAGACGGTGGGGGACACGGGGGCCGAAGCGGTGCCGGTGTGAGGCCGATTCACAGGTGCCGCACCCCCTCGGGGATGTCGTAGAAGGTCGGGTGGCGGTAGGGCTTGTCGGCCGCGGGCTCGAAGAAGGGGTCCTTCTCGTCCGGCGAGGAGGCGGTGATCTCGGTGGAGGGCACCACCCAGATCGAGACGCCTTCGGAGCGCCGGGTGTAGAGGTCCCGGGCATTGCGCAGGGCCATCTCGGCGTCCGGTGCGTGCAGGCTTCCCGCGTGGGTGTGCGACAGTCCGCGCCTGCTGCGCACGAACACCTCCCACAGCGGCCAATCGGTGCTGCTCATGCCCCTGCCTCCCCCTGTGTCTCGCGGTGTTTGCCGGCGTACGCGGTGGCCGCCTCGCGCACCCAGGCGCCTTCCTCGTGGGCCTGCCGCCGCCGGCTGATGCGTTCTTCGTTGCACGGGCCGTTGCCACGCAGCACCTGGTGGAACTCGTCCCAGTCGATGGCGCCGAAGTCGTGGTGCCCGCGCTCCTCGTTCCACCGCAGGTCGGGGTCGGGGAGGGTCAGGCCGAGCGACGCGGCCTGCGGCACGCAGATGTCCACGAAGCGCTGGCGCAGCTCGTCGTTGGAGTGCCGCTTGATTTTCCAGGCCATGGACTGGGCCGAATGGGCGGACTCGTCGTCGGGCGGGCCGAACATCATCAGGGACGGCCACCACCAGCGGTCGACGGCGTCCTGCGCCATGGCGTGCTGCTCGGGCGTGCCCCGGCTCAGGGTGAGCAGCAGCTCGTAGCCCTGGCGCTGGTGGAAGGACTCCTCCTTGCAGATGCGGACCATCGCGCGGGCGTACGGCCCGTAGGAGCAGCGGCACAGCGGGACCTGGTTGGTGATCGCCGCGCCGTCCACCAGCCAGCCGACGGCTCCCACGTCGGCCCAGGTGAGCGTGGGGTAGTTGAAGATCGAGGAGTACTTCTGGCGGCCGGAGTGGAGCTTGTCGAGCAGCTCGTCGCGGCCGGTGCCGAGGGTCTCGGCGGCGCTGTAGAGATACAGGCCGTGGCCGGCCTCGTCCTGGACCTTGGCCATCAGGATCGCCTTGCGGCGCAGCGAGGGGGCCCGGGTGATCCAGTTGGCCTCGGGTTGCATGCCGATGATCTCGCTGTGCGCGTGCTGCGCCATCTGCCGGACGAGGGAGGCTCGATAGGCGTCGGGCATCCAGTCACGTGGCTCGATGCGCTCGTCGGCGGCCACGGCGGCGTCGAACACCGCCTCATAGGACCCCGCATCCGGCGCCATCGTCGTCATGGCATGCCCCCTGCCTCTCAGTTGAACTCCCGACCGACCGATCGTTCGGTTCAATGGTGGGCTGCGGGCTCGGGAGGTGTCAAGCCTGTGGATAACCCCTACGCGCTGTGCCCTGTGGGATCGCCTGGGTACGGTTCGGGGTGCACGACGACAGGTGGGACGACACGTGGCACGCGGGAACGGGGCGGGGTATGGAGCCGGATGACCAGCACGACGAGGGGCCGGGCGCCGTCGCCGGGCTGTCCCTTCCCGCGCGCGTCGCCGTCGCCGCCGGCGTCGCGGTGGTCACGATCGCCACGGCCGTGCATCTGAGCATGGTGTTCCTGCACGTGGCGCCATCGAACACGGTAAGTAAGCAGCACGCCGATGCCATTGGCGACTACATCTATCCCGAGTTCGAACAGAACTGGAAGTTCTTCGCCCCCAATCCCCTTCAGCAGAACATCGCCGTCCAGGCGCGAGCCGAGCTGCGCGGCCCCGACGGCCGCTCCACGCTCACCCCCTGGACCGATCTCTCCGCTCAGGACGGTGCCGCCATCCGCCACAACCTCCTCCCCAGCCACACGCAGCAGAACGAGATACGGCGGGCCTGGGACTTCTACGCCAGTACGCACGACGCGCGGGAACAGCCCAGCGGCCTGCGCGGAAGCCTCTCCGAGGAGTACATACGGCGCATCGCCGTCCTTCGCCTGGGTGCCGGGCACGACGCCCACGCGATCCAGCGTGTCCAGGTGCGATCCGTGACCAGCGTCGTCGCGCCACCGCCCTGGAGCGACGAGAAGGGCGGCACCAAGCCCGTCCACCGCGTGCTGCGCTGGTGGCCGGTCACCACCGCCGACCTCCCGGAGGGCGGGAACCGGTGAGCACCCCTACGACCTCTCCGGCCCGCTCCTGGCTCGCGCGCGGCATCGACCGCGTCACCGGCTCCTCCTTCGGCCGCTATCAGACGGCCGTGATCCGGATCGGCCTCTCCTTCACCTGGCTGTGCTTCCTGCTCCGCGAATGGCCCAACCGCCATGAGATGTACGGACCGGGCGGCCCCTGGAGCTGGGACATGGCCCGTCGGCTGATCGCCGACAACCACTCCTTCACCGCCTTGATGTGGTCCGACAGCGACGCCTGGTTCGAGACGGTCTACGTCTTCGGCATCGTCACGAGCGTCCTGCTGATGCTCGGTTGGCGGACCCGGACGATGTCCGTGCTGTCCATGCTCGGGGTGCTGTCGCTCCAGAACCGCAGCGTCTTCCTCGGCGACGGCGGCGACAACGTCATCCACCTGATGGCCCTCTACACCGTCCTCACCCGCTGCGGCGCGGTCTGGTCCCTCGACGCCCGGCGCGCCAAGGCACGGGAGAAGGGCGGCGCCGCGGACCCGGACGTCACCGGCATCGTGCTGTGGACGCTCTGCGGGCTCGGCCTGGTCCTCGCCACGGTGTACGGACGCACGGGCATGTCGTGGACGGCCGACGGCCCGCTGCCCGGCCTCGGCTGGGCCACCGCCCTGTGGGGCCTGTGGCTCGTCCACGGCCTGTGGTGGGCGGTCCGGCGCCACGCACCCGGGGAGCCCCGGGCCGTCCTGGACGCGCTGACCCATCTGCTGCACAACGCCGCGCTGTTGGTGATCATGGTGGAGGTCTGTCTGATCTACGCCACGGCGGGCTGGTACAAGATCCAGGGCTCGCGCTGGCAGGACGGCACCGCCCTGTACTACCCGCTGCACCTCGACTACTTCTCGCCCTGGCCCGAGCTGTCGCACGCCCTCGCCGGCAACGGGATCGTCGTGCTGCTGCTCAGCTACGGCACGGTCGCCGTCCAGGTCGCCTTCCCCTTCACGCTCCTGAACCGCCGCGTCAAGAACGTCCTGCTCGCCCTGATGATGGCCGAGCACCTCGGCATCGCCGTCACCCTGGGGCTGCCGTTCTTCTCGCTCGCGATGATCGTGGCGGACGCGGTCTTCCTGCCCACCAGCTTCCTGCGCCGCCTGGGCGCCCTCGTCGGCCGGGCCGGCGGCAGGCTGCTCCCCGCCCGCGCGAAGCCGGAGGCGGTCCCGCCCCAGCGCGAGGGCGAGGCCGGCTCACGCGCTCTCGTAGGCTGAGGACATGACCGAGGACGAAGCCGGGGCCGCAGTGCGGCAGTGGGGCGAGAACGCCCCTGACGCCGTACTGCTCGACGGCTTCCACGCGCTGAAGCACGCGCTGCGCTTCGGCGCGGACGTACGCCTGGCGGTCGCCGCCGACAAGGCGGCGACTCTGGCACTCGCGGAACGGCTGGCCGACGACCTGACCGAGGTGCTCGACGAACGCCTCGTCGAGATCCCGGAGCGGACGCTGCGCGAGCTCGTGCCCCGCGTACACACCACAGCGGTGGCCGCGCTGGCGGCCAGGCCCGACCGCCGGGCGAACCTCGACACGCTGTCGCGCGCGCCGCGCGAGGCCCCGGTCGTGGTCCTGGACAACCCCCGCAACCTCGGCAACGTCGGTGCCGTCATCCGCCTCGCCGCCGGCTTCGGCGCCACCGGCGTGGTCACCACCGGTGACATCGATCCCTGGCACCCCAACGCCGTACGGTCCGGCGCGGGCCTGCACTACGCCACGGCCGTCGAGCGGCTCCCGCTGCCCGAACTGCCGCCCGGCCCGCTCTACGCGCTGGACCCGGAGGGCGACGACATCCGGTCCGTCACCCTCCCCGACGACGCGCTGATCGCCTTCGGCTCCGAGCGCCACGGCCTCTCGTCCGAGCTGCGGGAGAGGGCGACCCGGCTGGTCGCCCTTCCCATGCGCCCCCAGGTGTCCAGCTACAACCTCGCCACCAGCGTCGCCATGGCCCTCTTCCACTGGGGCGGGCCGGCCCCCGCCTAGCTACGCCGGGCGGCGCACCTCGACCGTACGGAAGCGCGTCGCGACGAAGGCGCCGTCGCACAGCGCCGCGTTGGCCGCGGGGTTGCCGCCCGAGCCGTGGAAGTCCGAGAACGCGGCCGTCTGGTTGACGTACACCCCGCCGGTGAGGTTCAGGGAGAGCTGGGCGCACTCCTCCAGGCACGCCTCCTCGACCAGCCGCTCGACCTCCGGCGACGTGGTGTACGCGCCGATGGTCATCGCGCCCTTCTCCCGCACCGTGCGGCGCAGCAGCTCCACCGCGTCCGTCGAGGAGTCCACGGCCACGGCGAAGGACACCGGCCCGAAGCACTCGGAGAAGTAGGCCGCCTCGGAGTCCGGCTTGGCGCCGTCCAGCTTGACGATCACCGGCGTGCGTACCGTGGCACCGGGGAAATCGGGGTGGGTGATCGTGCGGGACGGGAGGGCGACCTCGCCGAGCTGCGCGGCGTTGTCGAGGCGCTCCTTGACCTGGGCGTTGACGATGGCCCCCAGCAGGGCGTTGGCCCGGGCGTCGTCGCCCAGCAGGCCGTCGACGGCCGCGGCCAGGTCGGCCACCACCTCGTCGTACGCCTTGTGCCCGGCGTCGGTGGTGATGCCCTCGCGCGGGATGAGGAAGTTCTGCGGGGTGGTGCACATCTGGCCGCTGTAGAGGGACAGCGAGAAGGCGAGGTTGCTCAGCAGGCCCTTGTAGTCGTCGGTGGAGTCGATGAGGACGGTGTTGACGCCGGCCTTCTCCGTGAACACCTGCGCCTGGCGGGCGTTGGCCTCCAGCCAGTCGCCGAAGGCCGTGGAGCCGGTGTAGTCGATGATGCGGATCTCCGGGCGAACCGCCAGATCCTTGGCGATCCCCTCGCCGTCCCGCTCCGCGGCCAGCGTGACCAGGTCGGGTGAGAGGCCCGCCTGGGTCAGCACCTCGCGGGCGATCCGCACGGTCAGGGCCAGCGGCAGCACCGCGCGCGGATGCGGCTTGACCAGGACGGCGTTCCCGGTGGCCAGCGAGGCGAACAGGCCGGGGAAGCCGTTCCACGTGGGGAAGGTGTTGCAGCCGATCAGCAGCGAGACACCGCGCGGCACGGGTGTGAACTCCTTGCGCAGCCGCAGCGGGTCACGCTTGCCCTGGGGCTTGGACCATTCCGCCGCGTCCGGCGTCCGCACCTGCTCGGCATAGGCGTACGCGACGGCTTCCAGGCCACGGTCCTGGGCGTGCGGACCGCCGGCCTGGAGCGCCATCATGAACGCCTGGCCGCTGGTGTGCATGACCGCGTGCGCGAATTCGTGGGTACGGGCGTTGATCCGGACCAGGATCTCCAGACAGACCGCCGCACGGGCCTCCGGGCCCACCTCGCGCCACTCCGGCATCGCCGCGCGCATGGCCGGCAGGAGGGTGTCGATCGCGGGGTGCGGATACTCGATCCCCAGCTCCAGCCCGTACGGGGAGACCTCGGAGCCCGTCCAGCCGTCCGTGCCCGGCTGGTCGAGCTCGAAGCGCTTGCCGCGCAGTGCCTCGAAGGCCGCCTGGCCCTCGGCGGCGCCCAGGCTTCCGGGCACGGCGCCCTCCGCGCCGTACGCCTTGGGGTGCTCGGGGAAGGGGGACCAGTAGGCGCGCGTGCGGATGGCGTCGAGGGCCTGGTCGAGAGTGGGGCGGTGCTTCTCGATCAACTGGGCGGTGGTGAGTCCGGCGGTCACGGCTGACCAACTCCTTGTCGAGCTGGGCTCGGAAGAGGCGACAGGCTTTGGGCGACGAGGTCGGGCGACAGACTTCGGGGGTCCACGAGCACCCCCGCTGGATACAGTAACCGAACGATCGGTCGGGACAAGAGGGCCCGGCGAACCTGTGGAAAACTCATCGGGGAGGACCACCGACATGACCGCAATCGAGCCGGGCCGTACCGTCGCCGTCGTCGGCACCGGCACCATGGGCCAGGGAATCGCGCAGGTCGCCCTCGTCGCGGGGCACCCCGTGCGGCTGTACGACGCCGTGGAGGGCCGCGCCGCCGAAGCCGCGCGGTCGATCACCGCACGCCTCGACCGTCTCGTGGAGAAGGGAAGGCTGACCGTCGCCGACCGCGACGCGGCCCGCGCCCGGCTGCACCCGGCCGCCCGGCCGGCAGAACTGGCCGACTCCGCCCTCGTCATCGAGGCGATTGTCGAGCAACTCCCCGCCAAGCAGAAGCTCTTCACTGAGCTGGAATCGGTCGTACCCGACGACTGCCTTCTCGCCACCAACACCTCGTCCCTGTCGGTGACCGCGGTCGCCGGCGCCCTGCGCCTGCCCGGCCGCTTCGTCGGCCTGCACTTCTTCAACCCGGCGCCCCTGCTGCCGCTGGTCGAGGTGGTCCGTGGCCACGCCACGGA
The DNA here is from genome assembly GCF_018614525.1 of Streptomyces sp. ISL-11. Lineage (GTDB taxonomy): Bacteria > Actinomycetota > Actinomycetes > Streptomycetales > Streptomycetaceae > Streptomyces. The sequence continues at coordinate 11,359 of NZ_JAGGOL010000108.1, read as the reverse complement.
CGAGGCGGCCGCCGATCGCGCGTACGCCACCGTCGCCGCCTGGGGCAAGACGCCGGTGCGCTGCGCCGACACCCCGGGCTTCATCGTCAACCGCGTCGCCCGCCCCTTCTACGCCGAGGCGTTCCTCCTCCATGAGGAGCGAGCCGCCGACCCCGCCACCATCGACGCCGTGCTGCGCGAGTGCGGCGGCTTTCCCATGGGCCCCTTCGAGCTCACCGACCTCATCGGCCAGGATGTGAACGAAGCCGTCACCCGTTCGGTCTACGAGTCGTTCTTCCACGACCCGAAGTTCCGGCCCTCGCTCGCGCAGCGACGGCTGGTGGAGGCGGGACTGCTCGGGCGCAAGACGGGCCGGGGCTGGTTCGACTACCGGGACGGGGCGGACAAGCCGCTGCCCCGCACGGAGGAGCCGTGCGAGCCCCCGGCCGAGGTCGCGATTCACGGGGACCTGGGCCCTGCCGCCGCCCTGCGCGAGCTGATCGAAACGGCGGGGATCAAGGTCACCCGGGAGCGTGCTCCCCAGGACGGCGACGGCTTCATCGCACTCCCCGACGGCACCCGTCTCGCCCTGACCGACGGTAGGCCCGCGAGCGCCGATCCGGTGGACGCGTCCATCCGCTTCGACCTGGCGCTGGACTACCGCGACGCCACCCGCATCGCCCTCGCCCCCTCCGACGCCGCCGGCACCGTGTCACTGCGGGGTGCCATCGGCCTGTTCCAGGCGATCGGCAAGCGGGTCAGCGTGATCGACGACGTGCCCGGCCTGATCGTCGCCCGTACCGTCGCCATGCTGGTGGACTTCGCCGCCGACGCCGTCGCGCGTCAGGTCGCGAGCCCCCAGGACGTCGACATCGCCATGCGGCTCGGCGTGAACTACCCGCGCGGCCCCCTGGAGTGGGGCACCGCCCTGGGCACCGACCGGGTATGCCGCCTGCTGCGCGGACTCCAGGATTCCTGCCCCGGCGACCGGCACGCGCCGTCCGTGGCCCTGAGCCGCCGTGCACGGACCAAGGGAGGCCTGCTGTAATCATGACCATGGCCAAGCGCGACACCTACACGCCCGAATCGCTGCTCGCGGTCGCCGTCGAGGTGTTCAACGAGCGGGGCTACGACGGCACCTCGATGGAGCACCTCTCCAAGGCGGCCGGGATCTCCAAGTCCTCCATCTACCACCATGTGAAGGGCAAGGAGGAGCTGCTCCGGCTCGCGATAAGCCGGGCCCTCGACGAGCTCTTCGCCGTGCTGGACGAGCCGCGTGCCGCCGAAGGCCGTGCCGTCGACCGGCTGGAGCACGTCACCCGGCGCACCGTCGAGGTGCTCATGGCCGAGCTGCCCTATGTGACGCTGCTGCTGCGCGTGCGCGGCAACACGGACACCGAGCGCTGGGCGATGGAACGGCGCCGGGAGTTCGACCACCAGGTCGCGGAGCTGCTCAAGCAGGCCGCCGCCGACGGCGACCTGCGGGCCGACGTGGACCTGCGGCTCGCCACCCGGCTGCTCTTCGGCATGATCAATTCGGTGGTCGAGTGGTACCGCCCCGGCCGCGGCGGGGCGACGAGTGACGAGGTGGCCGACGCGGTGGTCCGCACGGCCTTCGCGGGGCTGCGCACGTACAGCTAGGCGCCGCGCTCAGCGCTCCCCGCACGCTCCGCCCTCCTGGAGGTCCGTCTCCTCGAAGACCAGCAGCGTGCGGGTGCTGAGCACCTCGTCCATGGCCTGGATGCGGGTCAGCACCAGCTCGCGCAGCGCGCGGTTGTCCTTGGTGTGCACCAGCAGCAGCACGTCGAAGTCCCCGCTGACGAGCGCGATGTGGGCGGCGCCGGGCAGCGCCCGGAGCTTCTCGCGGACCGTGCGCCAGGAGTTCTGGACGATCTTCAAGGTGATGTACGCCGACGCGCTCTGGCCGGCCCGCTCCTGGTCGACGCGGGCGCCGAAGCCGCGTATGACGCCGTCGTCGATGAGGCGGTTGATCCGGGCGTAGGCATTGGCGCGCGAGACGTGCACGCTCTCGGCGACGGACCGTATCGAGGCGCGCCCGTCGGCCCTCAGCAGACGCAGGATCGCGCGGTCGATCTCGTCGAGCGGTCGCGCGGGCGGCCTGCCGCCCGGAAAGGCCATCTGTTCCTCCGGCATACCGTCCCGCCTCCCCATCATGGACGCCCTGCCCATATCTCAGGTTGTGGAGAACCGTTTGTCCACAGGCTCGGGCCGCCTGTAGCCAAAATGTGCCGACGACCGAACAATCGGTAGGGAGGGCGCGCGACGCCATGAGCCGCGCGGCCGGTCAAGCCCGTCCCAAAAGGAGGTGCTCGTCATGACGGTTCTGGAGCAGCCCGGTTCGTACCGGCCCGCCCCGCCCCCTGCCTGGCAGCCCCGCACCGATCCGGCCCCGCTGCTGCCCGACCCGGAGCCTTACCGCCTGCTGGGCACCGACGCGGCGAGCGGGCTCGACCCCGAGCTGCTCAGGCGGATGTACGGGCAGCTCGTGCGCGGTCGTCGGTACAACGCCCAGGCCACCGCGCTCACCCGGCAGGGACGGCTGGCCGTGTATCCCTCGTCCACCGGGCAGGAGGCGTGCGAGGTCGCCGCCGCGCTCGCCCTGGAGGAGCGCGACTGGCTCTTCCCCAGCTACCGCGACACCCTCGCGGCCGTCGCCCGTGGCCTGGACCCCGTGGAGGCGCTGACGCTCCTGCGCGGCGACTGGCACACCGGCTACGACCCGCACGAGCACCGCGTGGCGCCCCTGTGCACCCCGCTGGCCACCCAGCTGCCGCACGCCGTCGGGCTCGCGCACGCCGCCCGGCTCAAGGGCGACGACGTCGTCGCGCTCGCCATGGTCGGCGACGGCGGCACCAGCGAGGGCGACTTCCACGAGGCGCTCAACTTCGCGGCGGTCTGGCAGGCCCCGGTCGTCTTCCTCGTGCAGAACAACGGCTTCGCGATCTCCGTCCCGCTGGCCAAACAGACCGCGGCCCCCTCCCTGGCCCACAAGGCCGTCGGCTACGGCATGCCCGGCCGGCTGGTGGACGGCAACGACGTCGCCGCCGTCCACCACGTGCTCTCGGATGCCATGCGCCGGGCCCGCGCGGGCGGCGGCCCCACGCTCGTCGAGGCCGTCACCTACCGCATCGAGGCCCATACGAACGCGGACGACGCCACCCGCTACCGCAGCGACGCCGAGGTCGAGACATGGCGCGCGCACGACCCGATCGACCTGCTGGAGCGGGAGCTCACGGCCAGGAAGCTGATCGACGAGCAGGCCATGCAGGCCGAGCGGGACGCGGCCGAGCGGATGGCCGCCGACCTGCGCGAACGCATGAACCAGGACCCCGCGCTCGACCCCATGGACCTCTTCACCCACGTCTACGCCGAGCAGACCGCCCAACTGCGCGAGCAGGCGGAGCGGTTGCGCGCCGAGCTCCATGCCGCCGGGGACGCCGTCCCGGGCCCACAGGAAGGGACGCTGCGATGACCACCGCGGCTGTCAGGACCGGCCCCAAGCCCGCCACGATGGCGCAGGCGCTGGGCCGGGCACTGCGCGACGAGATGGCCCGCGACCCGTCCGTCCACGTCCTCGGCGAGGACGTCGGCACGCTGGGCGGGGTCTTCCGGGTCACGGACGGGCTGGCCAAGGAGTTCGGCGAGGACCGCTGTACGGACACGCCGCTGGCCGAGGCCGGCATCCTCGGGGCGGCGGTGGGCATGGCCATGTACGGGCTGCGGCCCGTCGTCGAGATGCAGTTCGACGCCTTCGCGTATCCCGCGTTCGAGCAGCTCATCAGCCATGTCGCCCGGATGCGCAACCGCACGCGCGGGGCGATGCCGATGCCGATCACCGTGCGGGTGCCCTACGGAGGCGGGATCGGCGGCGTCGAGCACCACAGCGACTCCTCCGAGGCCTACTACATGGCCACACCGGGCCTCCATGTCGTCGCGCCCGCCACGGTCGCCGACGCCTACGGGCTGCTGCGGGCCTCGATCGCCTCCGACGACCCGGTCATCTTCCTGGAGCCCAAGCGGCTCTACTGGTCGAAGGCCGGCTGGGACCCCGAACGGCCGGAAGAGGTGCCGGGCATCGGCCGTGCCGTCGTCCGCCGCCGCGGCACGTCCGCGACGCTGATCACCTACGGACCTTCCGTGCCGGTCTGCATGGAGGCCGCCGAGGCGGCCACGGCCGAGGGCTGGGACCTCGAAGTGGTCGACCTGCGGTCGCTGGTGCCGTTCGACGAGGAGACCGTCTGCGCGTCCGTACGGCGCACCGGCCGCGCCGTCGTCGTCCACGAGGCGACCGCGTTCGGCGGGCCGGGCGGGGAGATCGCGGCACGGATCACGGAGCGCTGCTTCCACCACCTGGAGGCGCCCGTGCTGCGGGTCGCCGGCTTCGACATCCCCTACCCGCCGCCGATGCTCGAACAGCACCACCTCCCGGGGGTGGACCGGGTGCTGGACGCGGTCGCACGCTTGCAGTGGGAATCGGAGTGGACGACCCCGGCTGCGCCGGGTGCAGAGGGCGGGGTGCGCTGATGGCGGTGGTGCGGGAGTTCACGCTGCCGGATCTGGGCGAAGGGCTCACCGAGGCGGAGGTCGTCCGCTGGCTGGTGGAGGTGGGTGATGTCGTCGCCGTCGACCAGCCGGTCGTCGAGGTCGAGACCGCGAAGGCGATGGTGGAGGTGCCGTGCCCCTACGGGGGCGTGGTGACCGCCCGCTTCGGGGAAGCGGGCACGGAGCTGCCGGTGGGCGCTCCGCTGCTGACGGTGGCGGTGGGAGAGCCGGGGCCCGGGGCGCCGCAGAGCCCGGACGCCCCGGCGGGCTCCGGGGCGCACGCCAACGGTGGTCCCAGGACCCCCGACGACTCGGGGAACGGCTCCGGAAAGTCGGAAAGCTCGGGCAGCGGCGCGGATGGCTCAAGCAGCCCAGGCAGCTCCAAGGGCGAAGGCTCCGGCAATGTCCTGGTCGGCTACGGCACCCAGGCGCCGGCCGCGCGCCGACGCCGGGTTCGTACGCCCGACGGCGCCGCCCGGCAGTCGGCATCGGCGGTTCCGGTTGCCGAGCCGGCCACCCGCGCGGTGATATCGCCGCTCGTACGGCGGCTCGCACGGGAGCGCGGGCTGGATCTCGCGCAGGTGAGCGGCAGCGGGCCGGAAGGGCTGATCACCCGGGCGGACATCGAGCGGGCCACTGCCTCGCGCCGGGAAGCGCAGGAAGCGGAGGCCATGCGTCCGCTCGGTGCGGCGGTTCGGGAGCCGGAGGCTCAGCGCGTTCCCCTGCGCGGGGTGCGCGGCGCGGTCGCCGAGAAGCTCAGCAGGAGCCGGCGGGAGATCCCGGACGCGACCTGCTGGGTGGACGCCGACGCGACCGAACTGCTGGCGGCCCGCCGGGCGATGAACGCCGCCGACGGCCCCAAGGTGTCGCTGCTCGCCGTCCTGGCGCGCATCTGCACGGCGGCTCTGGCGAAATACCCGGAGCTGAACGCCACCGTGGACACCGAGGCCCGCGAGATCGTCCGGCTGCCCGGCGTCCACCTCGGATTCGCCGCGCAGACCGACCGAGGGCTGGTCGTCCCCGTCGTACGGGACGCGCACACGCTCGACGCGGGCAGGCTGTCGGAGGAGATCGCCCGTCTCACGGAGGCCGCGCGGGAGGGCCGGCTCACCCCGGCGGACCTGACCGGCGGCACGTTCACCCTCAACAACTACGGGGTGTTCGGCGTCGACGGTTCCACGCCGATCATCAACCACCCGGAGGCGGCGATGCTCGGGGTGGGACGGATCGTCCCGAAGCCGTGGGTACACGAGGGGGAGTTGGCGATACGCCATGTCGTCCAGCTGTCCTTCACTTTCGACCACCGGATCTGTGACGGTGGCACCGCGGGCGGCTTCCTGAGGTACGTGGCCGACTGTGTCGAGCAGCCGGCGGTGCTCCTGCGATCCCTGTAGCGAGTGAGCGGAGCGCGTGAGGGAGCGAGGAGTGACCGGGGGCAGAGAGGCGGTGAGCGGCCCGAAGCCGGGCGCAGGCGCGGGTGCGGGCACGGGCCCGCCGCCCACCCGCCCCGCCCGGGTCCGTGAACCGCCTCGCAGAGCCCTGCCGGCGACTCCTCGCCCACCGCGCACCGACGCGGCCATACTCGACGGGTGACTGACTATGACGCCGTAGTGCTCGCCGGGGGCGCGGCGCGCAGGCTGGGCGGGGCCGACAAGCCCGGCCTGCGCGTGGGCGGGCGCACCCTGCTGGACCGGGTGCTCGGCGCGTGCGCGGACGCCGGGGCCACCGTCGTGGTGGGCCCGCGCCGCCCGACCGTACGGGCCGTGCGCTGGGCCCGTGAGCAGCCGCTCGGCTCCGGTCCGCTCGCCGGCCTCGCCGCCGGGCTGCGGCACACGACCGCCGAGATCACGCTCGTCCTCTCCGCCGACCTGCCCTTCCTGCGTTCCGACACCGTACGGGCGCTGCTCACCGCGGTCACCGGTGCCGGGCCCGGCACGGACGGGGTGCTCCTCGCCGACTCCGACGGGCGCGACCAGCCGCTGGTCGCCGCGTACCGCACCGAGCCCCTCCGCCGCGAGCTCGCGCTGCTCGCGACCGAGCACGGCTCCCTCGCCGGACTGCCCCTCCGCCTCCTCACCGCCGAGCTGTCCCTCGGCAGGCTCACGCACGCCACCGCGTCCTTCGACTGCGATACCTGGCAGGACGTCGCGACGGCCCGCGCACGCATCAGGGACGATGGGAGCGTGCTCGATGAATGGATCTCCGCTGCCAAGGCCGAACTCGGTATCGATCTCGATGTCGACACGACCGCCCTCCTGGACCTCGCCCGCGACGCCGCGCACGGTGTGGCGCGGCCTGCCGCGCCGCTGACGACGTTCCTCGTCGGCTACGCGGCCGCCCAACGCGGCGGCGGCGCCGAAGCCGTCGCGGAAGCGACCCGCAAGGCCGTCGCGCTGGCTCAGCGCTGGGCGGAGGAAGCCGCCGCGGCCGACGCCGAGGCCGAGGAGCGGGGTCGGCCCGGGAGCTCCGGGGAGGGCAGGTGACCGACTCGGAGGCGGCCTCCGCGCTCGACCGCGCCGCCGACGAGGCACTGGCCCTGCTGGCCGACGACCGGCTGAGCCGCAGTCGCCGCCGCGGACTCGACGAGCGTTCGCGCGCCCGCACCGGCGAGGCGTCCGCGGAGGGTACCGACGAGGCGCAACGTGCCGGTAATCGGGCCGGCATACCCCGCTGCCACAGTCACTGCGGCAGCCACGGCGGCAGCGACGGTCCCGCCGCCCGTGACGCCATGGCACATTCCGCCGCTGACCGTCTGGCTGCTGACCGCCGAGCAGCGGAACACCCAACTGTCGTGATGCAGCTCGACTTCCCATTCGAAGAGGACCCCTCCAACGCCCCGGACAACCCTGACGACCCCAACGCCGCCACGCCCATCAGCGCACCCCCGACCCCCGAATACGCCTTCCTCTTCACCGACCGCACTGACCGCACCGATTTCACCGATTTCACCGACCTCACAGACGCCCCCGCCCCGGCCGCACCCCCCACGGACGAGCCCCCCACCGCCATGACCCACACCCCCACCCCCTGGCCCGACGCCCGTTCCGTCGCCGCTCGTGCCGCCGAGCCCTTGCCGCCCGTCGAGCGGCCGCTCGACGACGCCGGCGGCCAGGTCCTCGCCGCGCCGCTGGTCGCGCTCAGCGACCTGCCGTCGTTCGACTCCTCCGCCATGGACGGCTGGGCGGTCGCCGGTCCCGGCCCCTGGCGCCTCCCGCAGGACGACGGCGCGGGCATCCTCGCCGGCGCCGACGACAGCGCGTCGGCGCCCTTGGAGGACGGCGTCGCGGTCCGTATCGCCACCGGAGCGCACGTCCCGCCCGGTACCACCGGGGTGCTGCGCAGCGAGCACGGCGAGGTGACGGAGCAGTACGAGCTCTACGCCACCCGCCGGGTCACCCACGGCCAGGACATCCGTCCCCGGGGCCAGGAGTGCCGGCGCGGCGACCAACTCCTCCCCCAGGGCACCCTCGTGACCCCGGCCGTGCTCGGCATGGCCGCCGCCGCGGGCTACGACGAGCTCCACGTCACCCGCCGTCCCCGCGCCGAAGTGCTCGTACTCGGCGACGAACTGCTGCACGGGGGCCTCCCGCAGGGCGGCCGCATCAGGGACGCGCTCGGGCCCATGCTCGGCCCCTGGCTGCGCGCTCTGGGCGCCGAGGTGACCGCCACCCGCCGCCTCGGGGACGACGCCGGGGCGCTGCACGACGCGCTCGCCGCCTCCACCGCCGACCTCGTGATCACGACCGGCGGTACGGCCGCCGGCCCCGTCGACCACGTCCACCCCACGCTGCGCCGCCTCGGCGCCGAGCTGCTGGTCGACGGCGTCGCCGTCCGCCCGGGACACCCGATGCTGCTCGCCCGCCTCGCTCCCGGCCGCCACCTGGTGGGGCTGCCCGGCAACCCCCTCGCCGCCGTTTCCGGCCTGCTGACGCTCGCCGAGCCCCTGCTCCGTACGCTCTCCGCGCGCCCCGCGCCGGTCCTCTGCCGGGCCGCGCTCACCGAGGCCGTACAGGGCCACCCCGTCGACACCCGGCTGGTGCCCGTGGCCCACGAACGCCATGGGTCCGCGCGGCCCCTGCGCTTTCACGGACCGGCCATGCTGCGCGGGCTGGCCTCGGCCGACGCGCTCGCGGTCGTCCCGCCGGGCGGGGCCGCCCGGGGTGCCGCCGTGGGTCTCCTGGACCTGCCCTGGAGCACCGGCGCCACGGCCTGAAGCGCTCAGCCGCCTGACGCGCTCAGCCGCCTGACGCGCACGGCGGACGGACGCGCAACAGCGGCCCGGAGCGCACACCGGAGCGCAGAGCGGACCGACGCGCCGGCCTCACGCCTCCCCGCCCACCCTCGCCTCCCTGATCGTGATCAGCCGGTCCGCGAGTTGCAGCGTCGCCGCCTCCGGGTCCGAGAAGTGCAGCAGCCGGTGGCCGCGTACGACCGCGACGACGAGGTCGTCGCAGGCGCGCGGCGAGCTGCCCGCCTCGTGCTTGGTGACGGGCCGTTCGGCGACGTCCAGACCGTTGCCGTACGTCAGCAGGTCCTCCAGCACCGTGCCGACGTTCGGGCTCATCATCGACATGCCGAGCAGCCGCCCGGCCGAGCTGGAGCTGGTCACCACCGTGTTGGCGCCGCTCTGCCGCAGCAGCGGCACGTTCTCGTCCTCCCGTACGGCGACGACGATCGTGGCGTGCTTGTTGAGCTGCCGCGCGGTGAGCGTGACCAGCGCGGCGGTGTCGTCCCGCTCGGTGCAGACCACGACCTGCGCGGCGCGCTGCAACTCCGCGCGCAGCAACGTGTCGGAGCGCGTCGCGTCGCCCAGGACCGCGACGAGGCCGTCGGCGGAGGCGGCGTCCACCGCCTTCTTCTGCGGGTCGACCACCACGATCCCGTCCTTGGGCTTGCCCTGCCCGAGCAGGGTCTCGATCGCGTGCCGGCCCTTGGTGCCGTATCCGACGACGACGGTGTGATCTCGCATCCGGGACCTCCAGCGGTGGACGCGCACTTGCGAGCGCGTCCGTTCGGTGAGCACCTCCAGGGTGGTGCCGACCAGAATGATCAGGAACAGCACGCGCAAGGGCGTGATCACGAAGATATTGGTCAGCCGGGCGGCGTCGCTCACCGGTGTGATGTCGCCGTAGCCGGTGGTCGACAGGGTGACGGTCGCGTAGTAGGCGGAGTCCAGGAAGTCGACGGAGCCGTCGGCGTTGTCGTGGTAGCCGCCGCTGTCGAGGTAGACGAGCAGGGTCGTGGCGCCGAGGACGGACAGCGCTATGACGAGCCGCCGCAGCACCTGCCGCAGGGGTGCCGCCACCTTCTGGACGGGCATCACGATGGAGCGGCCGGCCTCCGCGTCGTCCTCGCTCTCGGCCCTGGTGCGGTGCCAGAGCGACCGGAGGAGGGAGCGTCTGGTCGTCGTGCCTGTAGCCATGCGCACCATGTTCCGCGATGCGTCGCACGATGTGCCGCAGGACCCGGGAGTAGCCTCGCGGACATGTATGCGATCACTGTTACGGAACCCGGCGGGCCCGAGAAATTGGTGTGGACGGAGGTCCCCGACCCCGTGCCCGCGGAGGGCGAGGTCCTGGTCGAGGTGGCGGCCAGCGCGGTCAACCGTGCCGATGTGGTGCAGCGTCAGGGTTTCTACGACCCGCCGCCCGGTGCCTCCTCCTACCCCGGGCTGGAGTGCTCGGGCCGGATCGCGGCGCTCGGCCCCGGAGTGAGCGGCTGGGCGGTCGGTGACGAGGTGTGCGCCCTGCTGGCGGGCGGCGGTTACGCCGAGAAGGTGTGCGTCCCGGCCGGCCAGTTGCTGCCCGTGCCGGACGGCATGGACCTCGTCACGGCGGCGGCGCTGCCCGAGGTGACCGCCACCGTATGGTCCAACGTCTTCATGATCGCCCATCTGCGCCCCGGTGAGACGTTCCTCGTGCACGGCGGGGGCAGCGGCATCGGCACGATGGCCGTCCAGTTGGCGAAGGCCGTCGGCGCGCGCGTGGCCGTCACGGCGGGCAGCCAGGACAAGCTGGAGCGCTGCCGCGAGCTGGGCGCGGACATCCTCATCGACTACCGCGAACAGGACTTCGTGGAGGAGCTGCGGAAGGTGACGGGCGGCGTCGGGGCCGACGTCGTCCTCGACATCGTCGGCGCCAAGTACCTCGCCCGCAACGTCGACGCGCTCGCCGTGAACGGCCGCCTGGTCATCATCGGCCTCCAGGGAGGCCGCACGGCCGAGCTCGACCTCGGCGCGCTGCTGACCAAGCGGGCCGCGGTGATGGGGACGTCCCTGCGCGGCCGGCCGCTCCAGGAGAAGGCGGCGATCGTGGCGGCGGTGCGGGAGCACGTGTGGCCTTTGATCGCCGGTGGGCGGGTACGGGCGGTGGTCGACCGCACGCTGCCGATGCGTGAGGCGGCGGCCGCGCACCGCGTCGTGGAGGAGAGTTCGCACGTGGGGAAGGTCGTCCTCACGACGGGCTGAACGGGCTGACCAGGCTGAACGGACTGAACGGGCCCGCGACGCCGGTACGGGCGCCGGCCCGGGCGC
>NZ_JAGGOL010000108.1:0-197 GCF_018614525.1 Streptomyces sp. ISL-11 | reverse complement strand
CCCGGCCGTTCAGCCGTGCCGCCCGGCGGAGGCCGTGTGAGGGTGAGGGCGTGGTCGGAGGAAAGCGCGCGATATCCCTGGCCCGGCGGGCCGTTTCGCTGGCCGGGCCGGTGCTGGCGGCCGCTGTCCTGCTCGCGCCCACCGCGCATGGCGCGCAACGCCCCGACCCGCCGGCCGCCGGCACCACCGCGCCCGCC
>NZ_JAGGOL010000107.1 GCF_018614525.1 Streptomyces sp. ISL-11 | reverse complement strand
GCACAGCGCCGTGCCGCAGCTCCCCGGCCAGGCCACGCCCACGGGCCGCCTGGCGCGCGGCCCCGGACCGTGCCCGGAGCCGGTGCGCGTCGCCCACGGCCCGTACGACCGGCAGTGGCTGCTGCCCGACCACCGCGTGCTCGACGCGGCCCGGCCGGAGCTGTGGCGGGTGGCCGACGACCACCAGATCCACCTGCTGGAGTCGGCGCCGGCCACGGACGGCCCGGCCTTCTCGGCGCTGCTGCCCGACGGGCACTCCCCCGCCGGGCGGCCCGGCCGGATCCGGCCGCTCTACCGCCGCCCCGGCGGCCTCGAACCCAACCTGGCGCCGGGCCTGCTGGACCACCTGTCGGAGCGCCTGGGCCGGGCGGTGTCCGCCGAGGACTTCCTCGCCTGGACCGCCGCCGCGGCCGAACCCTCCCGGGCCGGGCTCACGGTGCCGCTCACCGCCTCGCCGGAACGGTGGCAGGAGGGGATCGCGCTGGGCCGCCGCGCGCTGTGGCTGCACACCCACGGCGCGCGCTGCGCCCCCACGCCGGGTGAACGCCTCCGGATGCCGGGCGGCCGGCGGCCGTACGTCCGCGCGGCCCTCTCCCCCGGCGCCGGGCTGCCGTCGCGGCTGGAGCACGACGCCGCCGAGGAGACCCTCCATGTGGGGGACGGGCGGATCGCACCGGTGCCGGTGGCGGCGTGGGAGTTCCGGGTGGGCGGGGTGCGGGTGCTGGAGAGCTGGTTCGCCGACCGTACGGGACCGGCGGGGCCCGGCACGCTGCTCGCGCTGCGGCCGGCCGCCTGGCCGTCGGAGTGGACCTCCGAACTGCTGGAACTGATCACCGTGCTGGCGCTCTTGGCCGAGCTGCGCCCGGCCCGCGCACGGCTCACGGCGGACGCGCGCCTCGACCCGGGCGGCCTGCGGCGCGCCGGGGTCCTCCCGCCACCGGCCGCCGCATGCCGGCCGGCGTCCGTGCTGTGTCACCAGGAGGAGGGACCGGAAGGGCAGTTCGCGCTGCTGTGACCGGTCCGGCCCACCGGGTGCCGAGCCGGCCGGCCGGGGGCGTTAACGGGAGGCGGTGGAGGTCGCGCTCGGACGGCGCGGGGATGCCGGGGCCCGGGGCGGTCGCCGGCCGCTCAACCGGTGCGGCGTCGGCCGGGCCGGCGATACTTCCGGGGAGCGGCGAGGGCCTCGGCGTAGTACGGGCGTGCGGCAGCGCCGTCCGGCCGCCCCCGGGGAGAGGGCACGCGGCCGACGGCGCCGGGCCGAGCAGGTGCGGCGGGCTCCGCGATCCGGGTCGGGGTCCGGGTCAGCCGTGGTTGCCGAACAGGGAGCGGCGCAGCCGTCTCAGGGGTGCGAAGAGCGAGACCTTGGCGGTACGGCCCTGCTTGGCGCGTGTTCGGTCACGCGTCGTCAGTTCCCGCATCAGCAGGGTCGCGCCCTCGACCTCTCGCTGGGGAAGGGCAGGTCCGCCCAGCACCGCGAGATGACGGTCGAGCCGCGCGCTGGTCGCGCCGCTGTTGCAGTTGATGGCAGGCACTCGTGGCCTGCCACGCATCGCTATCTGATCCATCGAAACTCCCCACCCGTACGAGGCACCCGGCCCAGGCAGGGTAACCCTACCGCCCCTTTCCGTCACCCGCGCATCGGCGGGGCGGATTCACCGCAACGTCAAGGGCGTTGACGGACCTGGCGTGAACCTGCCGTCACTTACGGCGAGTTGAGCGTGACCAGGAGGTGCCGTACCGGGGGCAATCACGCTCCGTTGCGGTAGATTCACCCCGAATCGCTCTCTTACGGGAGGGGGCCCGGCGATGAGCGGAAATTCCGGGGCCGGACGGGCGGGGCACGGAGGGCGGGTCGTGGCGGGCCGCTACCGGCTGCTCGACCTGCTGGGACGCGGCGGCATGGGCGTGGTGTGGCGGGCGCGGGACGAGCTGCTGGGCCGCGAGGTGGCGGTGAAGGAGGTCCGGGCGCCCGAGGGGCTCCTCGACCACGAGGTGCGGCAGCTGTACGCGCGGCTGGAGCGCGAGGGGCGGGCGGCGGCGCGGATCCCGCACCGCAACGTCGTCACCGTGTACGACGTGGCGACGGACGAGGGCCACCCCTGGATCGTGATGGAGCTGGTGCGCGGCCTGTCCCTCGCCGAAGTACTGGAAGCGGAGGGTTCCCTCGCTCCGGCGCGCGCGGCGCACTACGGCGCGGAGGTGCTCGCCGCGCTCCAGGCCGCGCATCGGGTGGGCGTGGTGCACCGCGATGTGAAGCCCGGCAATGTCCTGGTGGGCAACGACGGGCGCGTCGTCCTCACCGATTTCGGCATCGCCGTGGTCGAGGGCGGCTCGGCGCTGACGCGGACCGGCGAGCTGGTGGGCTCCCCCGAGTTCCTCGCGCCGGAGCGCGCGCTGGGGCGCCCGCCCGGTCCCGAGTCGGATCTCTGGTCGCTCGGGGTGACGCTGTACGCCGCCGTGGAGGGCTTCTCGCCGTTCCGTCAGGACACCCCGCTGACCACCCTGCGGGCCGTGGTGGAAGCGGAACTCCCGCGGCCGCGCCGGGCGGGCGCCCTCCTTCCTGTACTGGAGGGGCTGCTCCGCAAGGACCCGGCGCGGCGGCTCGGCGCGGCGGAGGCCGAGCGGGCACTGCGGGCCGTGGCCGCCGGCGGCGAGGCGCCTCCCCCGGTCTCCGCGTCCCACGCCCCGACGGTCACCTCGCTCCCGCCGCCCGGACCCGCCGCCGGTCCGGTGCCGCCGCCCGGACCCGGCACGTCCGGTACCGGCCCGGATCTCGGCCCCGCGCCCGGCACCGGCCCCGGCGGCGCGGGCCGGAAGCGGACCGGGGTGGTCCTCGCCGTGGCCGCCATGGTGCTCGCCCTGCTGGCCGGGGTGGTGGTGTGGGCACTGGCCAAGGACGGCAACAGCGGTGGCGCGTCCTCCAAGGGCTCCGCCGCCACCGGCCCGGCCAAGAACGCGGGCACGGCCTCGTCCGGCGGTGGGTCGCGTTCCTCTCCTTCCCCCGGCTCCCCTTCCCCCGGGCTGCGGGTCACGGTCGACGCGGTGCGCGATCGGTACAGCGGCCCGTGCCCGCCCGGCGCCGACGGGCCGGCGTTCCGCGTGACCTTCGGCGTCGAGCGCGCCCCGGCCCGTGTCCTCTACCGCTGGGTGACCGGCAGCGGCAGGGTCTCCGACGGCGGGTGGCGGACGCTGGACCTCGGTGCGGGCCGGCAGGAGTCGCGGACGTACGTGGAATCCCGGCGCGGCGCCTCCGACCCGGCCGAGGACCGGATCGCGGTCGAGGTACGGAGCCCGGAGCACCTGACGTCCCATCGCGTCCCCTTCTCGGTCCGGTGCCGCAGGCCGGCACCGCAGGGGACGTCCTCCCCTGCCGTGAGCGGTGGGCCGCGCCCGCCGTCCGGGTCACCCTCGCCGTACGGGCGCGAGCGCGGTGCGCGCGGTTCAGGCGGCTGAGGTGAAGACCGGCAGGTAGCCGCGGGACTGTCCGCTGGCGTTGGGGTGGTAGGACTCGTCGACGGGCAGGGTCACGCTGTTGAGCCAGGGGCTGCCGGAGCACAGTTCGTGCCCGGCGAAGGTGGCGTTGATGTCGGCGTAGGCGAAGCCGTGGTCGGCGGCGCGCTTGGCGATGACGGTGTCGATGTGGTCGGCACCGGCGTTGATGGCGGTTCTCTTGGCCTCGCTCAGTCCGCCCACACAGGTGCCGCCGAGTCTGTAGAAGCGTGGATAGCCGATGACGACGACGCGTGCCGCCGGGGCCTTCGCGCTGATGGCGGTGTAGACGTTGTCGAGCTGGGCGGGCAGCGTGTTCTGGATGTAGGTGCGGGCCTGGGCGACGCGGTCCAGGCAGGAGCGGTCGCTGCCCAGGACGCAGGCCATCATCGTGTCGGCGAATCCGGCGTCGTTGCCGCCGATGCTGATGCTGACCAGCCCCGTGGAGGAGTTGAGCGGGCCGAGCTGCTGGCTCAGAACATCACCCGTACGAGCGCCCGAGCACGCGGTGAACGCGAAGCTCGACGGGGCGTGCGCGGCGGCCCAGAGCACCGGATAGGACTTGGAGCTGCGCTTGCAGTTGCCGCTGTCCGCGTAGTAACCGCCGGCCCCGACGCCCGAGGAGTAGGAGTCGCCGAGGGCCACGTAGCCGGTGCCGGCGGCCTTTTCGGCGGCGTGGGCGGAGCCGGCTCCGGTGAGGGTGAGGGCGGCGGTGAGGGCCAGGGCGGATACGGAACTCACGAACCAGGACAGTTTCATGGAACCTCCTTTACCAGGGTCTCTGCTGTCTCCGTGGTAGCAGCCACCCAAGGATTCTGGAAGTGTCCATGTCAAAACCGTAAGGAAAGTGGAACACTCAAACAGCGCGCCAAGGGGGCGTCCTGAGAAGCGTTCTGACGGGCCGACAGTTTTCCTCGGAAGTTCATTCGAAGGACGGGCTCCGGGCGTGGTTCCAGGGCGTAACCGGAGCCTGTTTGCACGGCCTTCACATCTTGACGGGCCTCCGCCGATTGCGCGACATTGAAGCTCGGCATCCGGCGCTTCGGGGGGCAAAGTCGCCAATGCAGAGCTTCACAGATCCCACCGGTCTCACCGATCCCAACAGTCCAGCAGACCCATCGGCCGCCGCTCCGCCCGCCGGCTTCGGTGACACCGGGAGGAGAGCACCGTCCGGGGATTCCCTCCCCGTCGTCGCGGGCGCCGCCGCGGCCATCGCCGGAGCAGGCGCCGCGCTCGCGCTCGCCGACATCGGTTCACCCCTGCGCGCGCCGTTCACCCTGTTCTTCCTGATCGTCGCGCCCGCGTGCGCCGTGGCGGCCGCGCTGCGGGACCTCGATCCGCTCAGCCGTTCCGTGGTGGCAGCCGGCGCCGCCGTGGCCGTCGACGTGCTGGTCGCCCAGACCCTGCTCGCGCTGCACGCCTGGACGGTACGGGGCGGCGTCGCCGCGGTGGCGGCCGTCAGCCTCCTCCTGTTCCTGCTGGCCCACGCGCGGCGGCACCGGAGCCGCGCGGCGAGAAGTCGGGCTTCCTGAGGTGGACATCAGCGTGTACCGGCCCGGCGAGCTCACGGCGGCCGACCGGGCCGCGTGGTCGGCTCTGCAGTCACGGGCGGCGGAGGACGGCTCGCCACAGCTCGCGAATCCTTTCCTCGCACCGGAGTTCACCCTGGCCGTGGGCCACTGCCGGTCCGGGGCGCGGATAGCGGTCGTGCGCGAGGACGGCCGACCGGTGGGCTTCTTCCCGTACCAGCGGTCGGCGCTGGGCGTGGGCCGGGCGATCGGCCTGGGCGTCTCGGACGCCCAGGGGCTGGTGCACCGGCCCGGTTTCCAGTGGGACGCCCGCGAGCTGATGCTCGCCTGCGGGCTCTCCGTGTGGGAGTTCGACCACCTGGTGGAGGGCCAGAAGCCGTTCGAGGACGGCGCCTCCGGCTCGTACGCCTCGCCCGTCGTCGACGTCGAGCAGGGGTTCGGGCCGTATCTGACGGTGCTGCGCAAGCAGTCGCCGAAGTTCACCCGCACCACGCTCGCCAAGGAGCGCCGGCTGGGCCGGGACGTCGGCGAGGTGCGGTACGTGCACGACGAACGCGATCCGGCCGCGCTGCGCACACTGATCGGCTGGAAGTCCGCGCAATACCGCAGGACGGGCCGCAGCGACCGCTTCGCGCGGCCCTGGATACAGCTCCTGGTCGCACAGCTCTTCCACACCCGCGCCGAGTCCTTCGGCGGGCTGCTGTCGGTCCTCTACGCCGGCGACCGGCCGATCGCCGCGCACTTCGGGCTGCGCTCCCGCTCGGTGCTCGCCTGCTGGTTCCCGGCGTACGACCCGGCGTTCGCCAGGTACTCGCCGGGCCTGGTGCTGCACCTGCGGATGGCCGAGGGGGCCGCCGCCGCGGGCATGGCCTACCTGGACCTCGGCCGGGGCGAGAAGGCGTACAAGAACTCCCTCAAGACGCGGGAGCTGAGCGTCAGCGAGGGCTGGGTGACGCGCCGTCACCCCGTCGCGCTGGGGCACCGGATACGGCGTGCGCCGGTGCGGGCGCTGCGCAACACCGTCCTGGCCCGGCCCGAGCTCTTCGAGCCCGCGGACCGGCTGCTCAAGCGAATGGGGCGCATTCGCCAGGGGGATTGAGGCGCATTGCGCCCGGCGTGCGCCGTCAATAGCGCACAACGTCAACTGGACGCGGGAATCGGGCGCAAAAAACCCCCAAAGGAGGAGTCACCGCACCACCTCTTGCCATACAGTCTCAACCATCAATACCGTCGTACATCCACCCGCATCGGCCCATCATTGAGCGGCTCAAGGGGAGGGCTCGAGTGTCGCGATGGTGCCCGGGGCGGGGCGCGGTGGGGGGTGCCGCGTCCGGACGTCACAGTCGCGGGGTCGTGCTGCGGTACGACCAGCAACCGTTGTCAACTCACCCTGTCGGCCGGGCACTTGTCGCCGCGCCGGCAAGGTGAGCAACCCCCTTTTCGAACCGGATACATCACTGGACCGCCCGGGGCGGGCGGTCCACCGGACGAGAGGGACATCTTCCGACATGAGTTCCTTCCTGCGGCCCGCCGCCGATCAAGAGCCGGTGACCGCCGGCCACTATCGCCCGGTGACCTCGCATTTCGCGATAACGCCACCGGTGAGCGTCGTCATTCCGGCCATGAACGAGGCGGAGAATCTCCCGTACGTCTTCAAGACGCTGCCGGAGTGGATTCACGAAGTGGTCCTCGTCGACGGGAATTCCACGGACGACACCATCGAGGTGGCCCGGGCGCTGTGGCCGGGTGTCAAGGTCGTCCAGCAGCTCGGCAAGGGCAAGGGCGACGCGCTGATCACGGGCTTCGCCGCCTGCACGGGCGAGATCATCGTCATGGTCGACGCCGACGGCTCCGCCGACGGCAATGAGATCGTCAGCTATGTCTCCGCGCTGGTCGGCGGCGCGGACTTCGCCAAGGGCTCCCGCTTCGCCAACGGCGGCGGCACGGACGACATGACGCCGATCCGCAAGCTCGGCAACCGCGTCCTGTGCTCGATCGTCAACCACAAGTTCGGCGCCCGCTACACCGACCTGTGCTACGGCTACAACGCCTTCTGGCGGCGCTGCCTGGACGAGATCGCCCTGGACTGTGCCGGGTTCGAGGTCGAGACCCTCATGAACATCAGAGTCGTCAAGGCGGGGCTGCGCGTCCAGGAGATTCCCAGCCACGAGTTCGTCCGCATCCACGGCAGCAGCAATCTGCGGGCCGTACGCGACGGACTGCGCGTCCTGAAGGTCATCCTGCGGGAGCACGGCGCACGGCGCCGGCGCCCGCAGCGCCTGGCCATCGCACCGGCGGCGAATCGCGGGGAAATCTCTTGAGCACCTCCACACCGACCACCGCGCCGGCCGTCTCGGTGGTCATCTGTGTCTACACCGAGGACCGCTGGGACGACATCCTCGCCGCGGTGGCCTCGGTGCGCGACCAGTCCTGGCCCGCGCTGGAGACCCTGGTGGTCGTGGACCACCATCCGGCGCTGCTGCGCCGGCTCGCCGAGCGGTACGGGGACGACGGCGCCGGGGCGGCCGCCGACGGGGTCCGGGTGCTCGCCAACGCGGGCCCCCGGGGCCTGTCGGCGGGCCGCAACACCGGCGTCGCCGCCGCCTCCGGCGAGGTGATCGCCTTCCTCGACGACGACGCGGTCGCCGAACGGGACTGGCTGCGGCACTTCGCCGAGGCGTACGCCGACCCCCGCGTCATGGCGGTCGGCGGCCGCACCCAGCCCGTCTGGGAGTCCCGGCGCCGGCCCCTCTGGTTCCCGGAGGAGTTCGACTGGGTCGTGGGCTGCACCTACCGGGGGCTGCCGCCGGGCCGGGTCCCGGTGCGCAACGTCCTGGGCGGCAACGCCTCCTTCCGCCGGTCGGCGTTCGACATCGCCGGCGGGTTCGCCAGCGGCATCGGGCGCGACGGCGACCGGCTGCCGCTGGGCTGCGAGGAGACCGAGCTGTGCATCCGGCTGACCCAGGCCATGCCGGAGGCGGTGCTGCTGATCGACGACCGGTCGGTGATCCACCACCGGGTGCCGGCCGCCCGCGAGCGGTTCGGCTACTTCCGTACGCGCGCGTACGCCGAGGGCCTGTCGAAGGCCCTGGTGGCGCGGAGCGTGGGAGCGCGGGCGGGGCTGGAGACGGAGCGGCGCTACACCACGCACGTGCTGCCGGCGGGCGTGGCGCGCGGGGTGCGGGACGCCCTGCTCGGCAGGCCCGGCGGCGCGGCGCGGGCAGGGGCGATCGTGGCAGGGATGGCGGCGGCGGCCGGGGGCTATGTCCTCGGCCGCGTCCGGGCGCACCGGGGCGGGGGCCGGTTCGCCGTGGCGGAGGTGAGGGTGCCCCCCGACCGGAGCAGACCGAAAGAGGTCGGGAGATGACCGAGGACCGTGTTCCGATACTGATGTATCACTCGGTGGCGCACTCGCCGTCCCGTGCGACGTACGGGCTGTCGGTCTCCCCCGAGGCGTTCGCCGCGCAGATGCGGCTGCTGGCCGAGCTGCGGTTCACGGCCATGACGGCCGGGCAGCTGGCCGAGGCGTGGCGCACCGGGCGGGGTCTGCCCGAGAAACCGGTGCTCATCACGTTCGACGACGGTTATGAGGGCGTGCACCGGCACGCCCTCTCGGCGCTTGTCGAGCACGGTTTCACGGCGACGCTGTTCGCTTCCACGGGGTGGCTGCGCGGGCGGCACGACGCGGGTGGCGCGCTCGACCTCATGCTGAGCTGGGACCAGGTG
Source organism: Streptomyces sp. ISL-11 (assembly GCF_018614525.1). GTDB lineage: Bacteria > Actinomycetota > Actinomycetes > Streptomycetales > Streptomycetaceae > Streptomyces. The sequence goes on along the minus strand of NZ_JAGGOL010000107.1, from coordinate 22,050 downwards.
CGGGAGCTGGCCGCGGCCGGTATCGAGATCGGCGGGCACAGCCACACCCACCCACAGCTCGACCAACTGCCCGATCGTGAACTGTGGTTCGAGGTCCAGCGGTGCCGTGAGCTCCTCGCCGAGGAGCTGGGGGAGGCGCCCGTGTCGTTCGCCTATCCCTACGGTTATTCCGACAGGCGGGTGCGGCGCACGGTGCGCCACGCGGGGTTCGCCGTCTCGCTGGCCGTGGGCAATTCCCTGGCCGCCCGGCCCCAGGGGCCGTACGCCCTGGAGCGGGTGACCGTGCGCCGTACGACGGGACCGGCGGAGTTCGAACGGCTCGTGCGGGGCCGCGGTCTGGCCCGGCTCTTCGTCAGGGACAGAACGCTGACGAAGGGCTACGCCGTGATCCGCAGAACCCGTCAGGTCGTCAGGAAGGCAAGCGAAACCCGTGTCTGACACGTCCACCCGCACCGAGGCCCGGGAGACGGAGGGATCGGTGGGCCGCCGACTGCGGCTGCCGGGGCGGGGCGGCGGCAGCCCGTTGTTCCGCAACGCCTTCGCGCTGATGGTCAACACGGGCATCAGCGCCGTCCTCGGTGTGGGTTACTGGCTGATCGCCGCCCGGTACTACTCCGAGGAGGCGGTCGGCCAGGGTTCGGCGGCCATCGCCGCGATGAAGCTCCTCGCGGGGCTCGCGGCGGTGACCCTGACGGGGGCGCTGGCGCGGTTCATCCCCGTCGCAGGGCGGAGGACGGGGCGGCTCGTCTTCGGCACGTACGCCGGCAGTTCGCTGCTGGTGGCGTTCGCGGCGGGGCTCTTCCTGCTGACGCTCAACCTGTGGGGTCCGTCGTACCGTTTCCTGACCGGGACGCTGCACGGGCTGGGGTTCGTGGTCGCCGTCGTGGCCTGGTCGGTGCTCACCCTGCAGGACGGGGTGCTGACCGGGCTGCGCAGGGCGTTCTGGGTGCCGGTGGGCAATACGGTCTTCTCGGCGGCGAAGCTGGCCCTGCTCGTGGGCATGGCGGCGGCGCTGCCCACGTCCGGGGTCTTCGTCTCCTGGGTGGTCTCGATCGGTGTGTCGGTGCTGCCGCTGGGCTGGCTGGTGTTCCGGCGGCTGGTGCCGCGGCACGTGGCGGCGACGGAGGAGACGGCGCGGCCGGCGTCGTTCCGGGAGGTCGGGCGGTTCCTCGCCGGGGACTACACGGGCTCGCTGTTCTCGCTGGCCGTGGTCTATCTGGTGCCGGTGATCATCGCCTCGCAGGTCAGCGCCGCCGACAACGCCTACTTCTACATCACCTCCACCATCGGTGGCACGGTGAACCTGCTCGCCATCAACATGGGCGCGTCCCTGACGGTGGAGGGCTCGCACGACCCGGCACGGCTCGCGGAGAACTGCCGGGCGGCGCTGCGCCGGATGGCCACGATCATGCTGCCGGTCTCTGTGCTGATCTTCGCCCTGGCCCCGTACATCCTGGGGGTGTTCGGTCAGGGTTACGCGCACGCGGCGACGCCGCTGCTGCGCTGGTTCGCGGTGGGCGCGGCGCTGCGCGTGGTGATGGAGGTCTATTTCGCGGTGCTGCGGGCGCAGAGCCGCACGGCCGGGCTCGCCTATCTCCAGGGGCTGCTGTGTCTGCTGGTGCTGGGGCTGACACTGCTGCTCCTGCCCCGGATGGGGCTGACGGGCGCGGGCGTCGCGGAGATCTGCAGTCTCACGGTGATCGTCTCCATCGCGGCGGTCAGGCTGCGGCGGATACTGAAGAACGAGTCGGGGCCGTCCGCCGGTCCCCCGGTGGCGTACGCGCCCGATGTGGCGCCGGACGGCGATCTGGCGGATCTGGCGGCGCGCGGCGACCGGCGGGACGCGCCCCGGGAGCCGCCCCGCGGCATCGGGCGGGGCTCAGGGCAGGAGGCCGGCTCCCCGCCGGCCGCCGAGCGGCGCGAGGGCGGCGGCTACGGCACCCGCTGGGCGCTGCGGGCCGCGCTGGACGCGGACACGATGCCGCTGGGGGTGCGGCTGGATTTCGACCATCTGGAGAGGCGCCCCGATCTCCGTCACACCCCGGAGGCGGTCGCCATGCCCCCCGCTGTCCCGCCGAGGCCGGCCGCGCCCAAGCCGCCCGCCCCGAAGGTCTCCGTGTCGAAGGTGCCCGCGCCGAAGGTCTCCATGGCGAAGGCGCCCCCCTCCCCTCCCCCGGAGCCTTCCGCGCCCGAGCGCGCGCGCCCGGCGCTGTGGTCGCGCGGCCCCGCGGCGGCCGTCTGGCTGCTGCTCGTGGCCGCGCTCGCGCTGTACTGGGTGCCGCTGGCCCGGGTCGGCGAGGCGCGGCTGGACGGCATGGGCGGGCTGGGCCTGGTGTCCGTGCTGCCGGTGGCGACGCTGGTGGGTGCCGCCCTGCTGGTGGCGGCGTTCGCGGCGGCGCTGCGGCTGGGTGAGCAGCGCCGCGGGCTGCTGACGGCGGTGCTCCTGCTGACGGTCGTGTCCCTGCACGCCGTGCCCGCGGTCCTGGAGGACGCGCCGCGCTTCGCGACGGCCTGGCAGCACCTGGGCTTCCTGGACTTCCTGGACCGGACCGGGGTCGCCGCACCGGACCTGGACGCCCGGTGGAGCTGGCCGGGCTTCTTCGCGGTCGTCGCCCTCGCGGCCCGGGCCTGCGGGGCGGAGGACCTGACCGAGGTGCTCCGCTGGTGGCCGACGGTCATGCAACTGCTGTGCCTGGCGCCGCTGGCCCTGCTGCTGCGGGCGGTCCGGGCGGGCTGGCGGGCGAAGTGGACGGCGGCCTGGCTGTTCGTGCTGTGCGGCTGGGTGGGGCAGGACTACTTCTCGCCGCAGTCCCTCAATTACCTCTTCTACCTGCTGTTCGTCGCCGTGCTGCTGGTGTGGTTCCGCTGGCCCCGGCAGCTGAGCGGCAAGCGACTGCCGGGCGAGTCGGAGGTCGCTCCGGCCGGCCGGGGAACGCAGGGGGCACTGCTGGCGGTGCTGATCGCGCTGTTCGCCGCCTCGGTCGCCTCCCACCAGCTCACACCGTTCGTGATGCTGGGCGTCCTGACCGTGCTGGTCCTCACGGGCCGCTCCACCCTGCGCGGACTGCCCCTGCTGTGCGGGGTGATGCTCGCGGTGTGGGTGGGCTTCCTGGCGGAGCCCTACTGGTCCGGTCACTTCGACGAGCTGTTCGGCGGGCTGGGCTCGCTGGGCGGCAATGTCTCCTCCTCCGTCTCGGGCCGGATCGAGGGCGGCAGCGCCACGCACAAGCTGGTGCTGTACGTCCGGGTCGCGCTGGCCGGCGGCGTCCTGGCGTTCGCCGCGCTCGGCTGGTGGCGCCGCCGGCGGGCCGGCGTGGGCGACGTGGCGCTGCCGGTCCTCACCGCCGTGCCGTTCCTCGCCTTCGGCATGCAGTCCTACGGCGGCGAAGTGGCCCTGCGCGTCTTCCTGTTCGCACTGCCCGGCGCCTGTGTCCTCGCCGCCCTCGCGCTGTTCCCCCGCACCGCGACCCCACGGCGATCCGTCGCGGGACCGGTGGCCGCGCTGGTGGCCGGGCTGGTCCTGGTCTTCGGCTTCCTGGTGGCGCGCTGGGGCAATGAGCCCTTCGAGCGCGTACGCCCCGGCGAGGTGGCCGCCATGGACTATGTGTACGCGCACGACCGGCCGACCGTACGGCTGCTGTGGATGAGCAGCGATCCCGTCAAGAGCGTGACGCCCGCGATGCCGTGGGGCGCGCGGGACATGGAGCGGGTGCTGTACGAGCCGACGCTCGCCCCGCGCGACCCGGCCCGGGTCGAGGAGGTCGTCGCGGCGCTGCGCTCGGCCGGACCGCAGTCGTATCTCGTGGTCAACCGCGGACAGTCCGTGTATCTGGAGCTCGACGCCGGCTACGCGCCGGACTGGGACGGCCGGTTGCGGAGCACCCTGGACGGCCGGCCGGAGCTCAAGCGGGTGCTGTCCAACGAGGACGCGGTGCTGTACGAGCTGAAGGCCGCCCCCGTCGGCGAGGTGCCGCCGCCCCGGCCGGGGCCGGCCGGGCCCCGGGTGACGTGGACGCCGGTGTCGGTGGTGGGCGCGCTGGCGGCGGTGGCGCTGCTGGTGCTGCTGACGGCGCGGGAGCTGGTGCGGGTGATGGCGGGTCCGGGCGTGCGGCAGCTGCGGTGGATGCAGGGGTCGTACTGGTTCGCGCTGCCGCTGCTGTTCGTTCTGCTGGCGTCGCTGGCGCAGCGACTGGCGACCTTGTCGTAGGGCGCGTGGCGGCGGCCGGGGTGGTCAGGGCAGCCAGCGGACCTCGTACGGGCCCAGGTCGAGGTCGCGCCCGTCGACCGTGACGGCGAGGGCGCGGTCCTGGGTGTTGACGACGACCGCGGTGTCGTCGGTGGCCAGGGCGTGCACCTGCTCGCGGCCCGGTCCGGTGAGCTCCGGGGTGCGCAGGACGACGCGGGGCGGGAAGTACTTGGCGAAGCGGGACAGCAGGTCCAGCATGGGCAGCCCGCTTCCGCCGTCCTTCCGTTCGGTGCTGCGCCACAGGCAGCCGGGGCAGTCGGCGGTCGTCGTCTGGGGGTTCCAGTAGAAGGCCGCGGCGGCGCCCGCGGCGGCCAGCCGCATCATGGCGGTGGCCTGGACGGCGGTGCGGTGCTCCTCGGTCCAGCCCTTGCGGTCGTCGTTGGCGTCGCCCGGCTCGACGTACCACTCGGACCACCACACCGGCAGACCCGTGGCCTTGCGGAGCCAGGTGGTGGCGTCGGCGAACTTCTGGGTGGCGCCGAACTCGTCGGGCAGCAGGCGGTTGTCGTCGCGGGTGTAGCTGGAGCCGTCGACGGCGACGAAGTCCGCGCCGGCCTTGTGGTCGTTCCAGTAGGTGATGGCGTCCAGGGCCCGCTGGTCGACGGAGCCCCAGGGGCCGCGCAGGGAGGAGGCGTTGGAGCTGGCACCGGGCGCGTGGCTGTCCAGGCTGATGTAGGGGCCACCGACGGCGTTGGCCTTGTTCTGCTTCTTCAGTTCCGCGTGGACGAGGTTGTACAGCTCGGTGTAGCCCTCGTAGTTCCAGCGGTTCCTGGACTCGTCGAAGAAGCCCTTGAACTCGTTCCAGACGATGAAGTAGCGGACGTCGGGATAGCGCTTGGCGATGACGCCGGCGAGCTTGGCGAAGTCCTTGTAGTGCGCGCGGTCGGGCGCCTTCTCCAGGGACTTCTGCGACCAGTCGGTGCGGGAGCCACCGCCCTTCATCCAGTCGGGGGCACAGCACAGGGTGAGCACGGGGGTTCCGCTGGTCCTGCGCATCAGCGCGACCCGCCGGTCGAGGTCCTTGAAGTTGTAGACGCCCGGGCGGGGTTCGGGGTTGTCGGCTCCCCAGCCCATGATGTGCTGGTTCTGCGGCATGGGGTCGTCGGCGAGGAGCTTGTCGGCGGCCTTGCGGGCGGTGTCGTCGCCGCGGTCGGCGCTGTACTGGGTGTGGGTGAAGCCCCAGCCGATGTCGGAGGGCACCTGTGCGGACGGGCCGCCGGGTCCGCCGCCCGGGAGGCCGGTCACGAGCACGGTGATCAGCACGGCCAGCGCGACCGCGCCGGCTCCGAGCAGGGCGACGGCCCGCCATCGCCTCGCCCCGGATAACGCCCGAACCACTCGATGACGTCCCATCAACGGCAAGGGTATCCGTGGCCGAAACGCTGTGCGGTGCCTTCCGGACGAACTCCGGAGGATCCGGGGAAAACCCGGGTGCGCGAGGCCCGCCGGTGCCGGATCATGGGGCTCATGTGTGCCGACCGCCGTCCCGCAGCCAGGAGGCAGACCCTGTCCACCGACCCGGCCACCACGCCCGCGGAGCGGTCCCTGCCGATCCGGCTGAACGTGGACGACAGCGATTCGCCGTCCGACGTCATCGACGCGCTCTTCCTCGGCCGGTTCGCCACCGGTGAGCAGCCGTACGCGCACAGCCGGTCCGTGGAGCGCGTGCGGTCCGGGATGACGCTGCTGCCGCCCGCGGCGACCGTGGTGCGCTCGGCGCGCGACGACGACCGCAGCGCGGTCCTCGCCGAGGGCGAGGGCTGGACCCTGCTGATCTCCCGCTGGAACCGCGGTGCGGACGTGTCCGTGACCGCGACCACGGAGGAGCTGGCGAGAACGGTGGTGGAGGAGGCGGTCGACGGGGCGGAGGACGAGCCCGAACCGCAGCCCGAGCACGTCACGATGGGCTTCTGGTACGTCTCGCCGCGGCGCGGACCGCACCGGACGACGCGGCAGATCTCGGCGGGCACGTGGGAGGAGGTCAGGGCCAACTACACGGCGCCGGTCGCCGACGCGATGGACCGGCTGATGAAGGTCACTCCCGACGACATCGCGGGCCGGCTGCTGCTCCTGCACGGACCGCCGGGCACGGGCAAGACCTCGGCGCTGCGGACGCTGGCCCGCTCCTGGCGGGACTGGTGCCAGGTGGACTGCGTGCTGGACCCGGAGCGGCTGTTCAACGACGTCGGCTATCTGATGGACATCGCGATCGGCGAGGACGACGGCTCGGCGAAGGGCCGCTGGCGGCTGTTGCTGCTGGAGGACTGCGACGAGCTGATCCGCGGCGAGGCCCGGCACACGGCGGGCCAGGCGCTGTCCCGGCTGCTGAACCTCACGGACGGTCTGCTGGGCCAGGGCCGCAACGTCCTGGTCGGTGTCACCACCAACGAGGACCTGGAGCGGCTGCATCCGGCGGTGGTCCGCCCCGGCCGCTGCCTGGCCCGCATCGAGGTGGGCCCGCTGTCCCACCGGGAGGCGGCCGGCTGGCTGGGAACGGAGGAGGGCGTGGGCCGCGACGGCGCGACGCTCGCGGAGCTGTTCGCTCTCCGGCGCGGCGCGGGACCGACGGCGGTGCCGCCGCAGCATGACGGGGCGGACGCGGGTCTGTATTTGTAGCGACATCTTGTGGCGACGGCGATTCGGCGGGGGCCACTCCGTGGGGGTTGCTCCCTGTCGCGGCGGGGCCATGGGGGGGGGTGGCCGCCCCAGGGCTCCAGCGCGGGTGAAGGCGCCGGGCCGCGCCTTTCAACCCGCCGCCGCGGCGCGCAACCACCACCGTCCGGCTCGGCGGTGCCCGACCGGCGTCGATCGTAGACCGCGGGCAGCAGGCAACCCGTCCCGGCGGTGACACCGACGCAGCAGGGGCATGGGGCGGACCGCCCCCATGGATCCCGGCGTCGGGCCCGCGCGCACCCCACCCGGCGCGCCGCAGGCGCTACCCGTACACCGCCCGCAGCGCCTCCTCCGCCGCCGTCCGGGCCGCCTCACGGGTGAGGCCCAGGCGCTGGGCGCGTTCGGCGAAGGCGCGGGCCGCCGTCGCGGCCTCGCGGGCTGAGGTGTCGCCGGGGGCGGCGACGAACGTGCCGTTGCGGCCACGGGTCTCGATGACGCCGTCGGCCTCCAGGGCCCGGTACGCCTTGGCGACCGTGTTGACGGCGAGGCCCAGGTCCCCGGCCAGGCCGCGGACGGTGGGGAGTTTGTAGCCGACGGGGAGTTCGCCGGAGCGGGCCCGCTCCGCGATCCGGGCGCGGATCTGCTCGTAGGGCGGTTCGGCCGCGTCCGGATCGACGGTCATGTGCAAGGCCACGGTGGGACTCCTGGCTGGGGGCTGTTGTGCGACCCATTGTGCGCCAGGCGGTGCCGCCGTGCCCGCTTCCGGGCCGGATCTACAGTTCGAGGGTCGTGCCGTAGCGGCGCAGCCATGTGTCGAGGCCGAGGACGAGCTCCGTGGCACTGCGGTAGGCGTTCGCGTCCGCGCCCGCTTCCGCCACCGCCGCGCCGTCGAGCAGCGGCCGTACGGGCGCGTCCTTGTCGGCGAGCACCCTGGTGAGTTCGGTGCGCAGCGCGGCCGCGTAGCGCGGGTCCTGGGTGCTGGGGTCTTCAACTGCTGGCTCTCGAAATCGGGTAAGTGAGCGTAACCATGTATGAGTGAGTGTCGTTGTCAGAGCGTGAATCTGACGGAGTGGGCGAAGATTCAGGGCGTGCATCCGCAGACCGCGTATCGCTGGTTCCGTGAGGGGACGCTGCCCGTACCGGCCCAGCGGGTCGGTCCACGCACGATCCTGGTGAGTATCGAGGCCGGTGCCGCACCGGAGGCGACCGGTGGGATCGGCCTGTATGCCCGCGTCTCTTCCCATGACCAGAAGACTGATCTGGAACGTCAGGTCGCCCGGCTGGCCCGTTGGGCTGCAACGGCTGGTCACCGCGTCGTCCGTGTGGAGTCGGAGATCGGCTCGGGCATGAACGGTTCCCGGCCGAAGGTGAAGCGTCTGCTGGCAGATCCGGACGTGACCTGCGTGGTGGTCGAACGCAAGGACCGGCTCGGCCGTATGAACGTGGAACTCGTCGAGGCCGCACTGTCCGCCGCCGGCCGCCGCCTGGTCGTGCTGGGTGACGGCGAAGTCGAAGACGACCTGGTGCGGGACATGGTGGAGGTGCTGACCTCGTTCTGTGCCCGCCTGTACGGTCGCAGGTCGGCGAAGAACCGCGCGCGCAAGGCGCTGGAGGCAGCCGAGCATGGCTGACCGCAAGCTGCGGGCGATCGCCCCGTCGTTCGTCGCCCTCGGCCCTTGCGGTGTGGCGATACGCGACCGGCTCAAGTACCTCACACCCGAGGATGAGAAGGTCCTCACGTTGGTGGGCGCACATCTGGGCTCGCTCGCGTCGAGGGATCTCAAGACGCGGTGCGCTGAGGGTCTGGAGCATTCCACGCAGACGTGGGCGGCACGCAAGCGTGAGCTGACGGCACTCTCGTCGTCGCGGTGGGCTGGTGCGATCAGCAAAGCCTCGCATGATCAGTGGGCGTTGGCCCGTCGCGGGCAGGCCGCGCACCTTCAAAGTCTCGAAGCCGGTGTCCGGACGATTGCGCACCGGCTGTCGCTTCCTGTCGGGGAGAAGGGGACCAAGCGTGCTCCGGGCGGCTACCGCGCCAAGCAGGAATGGTTCGCCAAGACTCGCCGCCTGCATCTGCTGGAAGACCGGCTGACCGCTGTTCGTGCCGATCGTGAGACCGGACGAGTGCGTGTCGCGCGGGGCGGTAAACGTCTCCTCAACACCCGCCACAACCTCGATCAGGCCCAGCTCACCGAGACCGAGTGGCGGGAACGCTGGGAAGCCGAACGCTGGTTCCTCCAGGCCGACGGTGAGTCCGGAAAAAAGTTCGGGAACGAGACGATCCGCGTCACCACCGACGGCGAAGTGAGCATCAAGCTGCCTGCCCCGTTCACCGAGTACGCCAACAGCAAGCACGGCCGCTATGTCCTCGCAGCGAAGGTGCGCTTCCCGCACCGGGGCGAGGAGTGGGCCGACCGGATCGAAGCGAACCGGGCGGTGGCCTACCGCATCCACTACGACGTGCCCCGTGGGCGCTGGTACCTGACCGCGTCGTGGCAGTACGCGCCGACGAAGACCATCCCGATCGAGGCCGCTTTCGCCGGCGGGGTGATCGGCGTGGACACCAACGCCGATCACCTCGCCGCCTACCAGCTCGACACCCACGGCAACCCGATCGGGCAGCCCCGCCGTTTCTTCTACGACCTGTCCGGCACCGCCCCACACCGTGACGCCCAAGTCCGCCACGCCCTCACACGGCTGCTGAACTGGGCAAAGACCTGCGGCGTCAAGGCGATTGCGGTCGAGGACCTTGACTTCACCGCGGAGAAGACCCGCGAGAAGCACGGTCGCAAGCGCCGCTTCCGGCAATTGATCTCCGGCATGCCCACCGGAAAACTCCGCGCCCGCCTCACCTCCATGGCCGACGCCACCGGCATCAGTATCATCGCCGTCGACCCGGCCTACACCTCCAAATGGGGCGCACAACACTGGCAGAAGCCCCTCACCTCACATAACCGCAAGACCACCCGTCACGATGCGGCGAGCATCGCGATCGGACGACGCGCCCAAGGGCACCCGATCCGGCGACGGACGACACCGCCCCCTGCTCACCAGAGCGATGAACAGGGGCATCGGATCGCCCAGGCCCGACCGGAGACTCTTGGGCGTGAGGAAACCCGCCCCCGCATCCCCGGACCACGCACACGATGCGTGTCGCCGGACGCGGAGCGAACGCGGGCGACCAGGACACCCAAAACCGTTCGGGATGTCCGCAGTGTGCAGGAATGGGTCCAAGACTCACTTCTGCACACTGATCAGGAACGGTGTGGAACCAGCGGTAGCCGCCGAACAGCTCGTCGGCGGACTCGCCGGAGAGGGCGACGGTGGACTGTTCACGGATCGCAAACTTTCGGACCCGCGCCGCCGCAGGGCCGTCTCAGGAGAGGAAGTGGAAGCCCGGTGCCGGATGCATCAGGAAGTCGTGGTGCGAGATGTTCCAGGCGTACGCGCCCGCCATCGCGAACGCGACCCGGTCCCCCACCCTCAGCTCGGCGACCGGCACCCGGCTCGCGAGGGTGTCCTTGGGCGTGCACAGCTGGCCGCTGAGGGTCACGGGCTCGTCCAGGGCCGCCGGGCGCGGCCAGGGGCGCGCCCACTCCCCCACCGGCAGCACGGTGAAGGGGTGGTCGTGCTGCTTGGCGGCGGGGGTGCGCATGTGGTGGGTGCCGCCGCGCAGCACCGCGAACGCCTCGCCGTGGCTGTGCTTGAGGTCGAGCACCTCGGTGAGGTACCAGCCGCAGTGGACGGTCAGTGCCCGGCCCGGCTCGATGCGCAGCGTGACGTCCGGGTGCCGCGCCGCGAGTTCGGCCAGTCCGGCACCGTAGGCCGCCCAGTCGAAGCGGGCGTGGGGCCGGGCGTAGTCGACGGCCATGCCGCCGCCGACATTGACCTCCCCGAGCGCGAGGCCGTGCCGGGCGGCCAGGCCGGCGGCCCAGTCGGTGACGCGGGCGGCGACGGCGAGCTGCGCCGCCGCGTCGAGGCCGCTGGCGAGGTGGGCGTGGATGCCCCGCAGGCGCAGCCGCCGGCCGCGCAGGAGCGGCAGGCACTCCTCGGCGCGGCGCGGGTCGAGGCCGAAGGGGCTGGGCCGGCCTCCCATGGCCAGCGCGGCGCCGCCCAGTTCGCCGTCGCCCACCGGGAGGTTGACGCGCAGCAGGATGTCGACGGGGTCGTCGCCGGGCCGCTCGTCGGCGAGGTCGGCGAGCAGCCGCAGTTCGTTCTCGCTCTCCACGTGGAAGCGCTCCACGCGCAGGTCGAGGGCGCGGCGCAGTTCCGCCTCGGCCTTGCCGGGGCCGCCGAAGGCGAGCGGCAGTTCGGGGACGGCGTCGCGGACGTGGGCGAGTTCGCCGCCGGAGGAGACCTCGTAGCCGCTGACGTGCGGGGCGAGGGCCTTGAGGATCTGGGGGGCGGGGTTGGCCTTGGCGGCGTAGTAGAGCTCGACGCTCGCGGGGAGGGCGGCGCGGACCTCGCGGGCGTGCTCGGCCAGGGCCGCGAGGTCGTAGACGTAGGCGGGCAGGTCGTCCGCGGGCAGGTGGCCGGCGTGGGCGGCGACGCTGGGGGTGATCACGGTGTGGTGCTCCAGGGTTCGGTGCGGGCGGCCTCGGAGAGCAGGTCCGACACCAGGGGCGAGGCGATCCGGACGTAGCCGGCGTCCCGGTCGGCCTTGCGCTCCCAGCGGGTGAGGAGGTTGGCCTTGGCGGGCAGCGGCACCCCGGCGACCAGGGCGCGCAGCAGCGGCGGGTTGCCGTGCGCCTCGGCCCGGCCGGCGAGGGTGCGGCGGACGGCCGACCACAGCTCCGGTTCGAGGCGCGGGTGGCGGTCGGCGAGGGCGGCGAGCATCTCGGCGACGTGGTTGACGAGCAGGCAGTAGACGACCCGGTCCCAGCCGCGCTCGCGGTCGTACGTCATGGGTCCGGCGACGTCGTCGGGCAGGCCGGCGAGGGTGGCGGCGTGGTGGCCGGGCAGCAGCTTGGTGCCCTCCAGGTCGCGGAAGAGGACCTGCCGGGGCATGCCGTCGGCGTCGACGCCGAGGACGACGTTCTGCAGGTGGGGTTCGAGGACGACGCCGTGGTCGAAGTAGGCGGCGAGGACCGGGGGGACGAGCAGGGCGAGGTAGGCGTTCCACCAGGCGAGGGCCTCGGCGGGGCCGGCGCCGTCGAGGAGGCGGCCGAGGTGGACGCCACCGGTGGGGTACTCGTCGGCGACGGCGGCGGCCAGCAGTCCGGTGACGCCGGGGGCGAGGCGGGCGCCGAGGCCCTCGCGGACGATGACGCCGAAGCCTTCGGCGAGTTCGCGGCTGCCGAGGTCGAGGGTGCGGTAGGCGGGTTCGCGCAGCAGGTCGGTGCCGGGGAAGCGGGCGGCGAGGTCGGTGGCGACGGGTTCCAGGAGGCGGGTGAGGGCGACGGCGCCGGTGAGTTCGTACTCGGCGTTCTTGCGCAGGCAGTTGGTGATGCGCACGTTCAGGCTGAACTTCAGGAAGTCCCGGCCGTCGTAGAGGGTGCGGACGGAGGCGGTGGGCTCGAAGGGGGCGCCGCCGGGGCCGAGGTCGAGGACGTCGCCGCGGTCGAGGGCGGCGAGCAGGGCGGGGTGGGTGCGCAGCATGGCGTACTGCCAGGGGTGGGCGGGCAGCAGGCGGTAGCCGTCGGGCACCGGGCGCTGCCGGTCGAGGGCGGCGAGGGCGCCGGGCACGGCGCTCTCCTCGCGGACGCTCGCCTCGCGCACGGCCAGGTGGTGCAGGGGGAAGCGGGCGCGGGTCTCGGGGGCGTAGCGGCCCCAGTCCTCGGAGGCGCCGGTGCGGGCCTTGGGGGTGGGGTGGAAGCGGTGGCCGAAGAGCAGGGACTGCTCGGAGTCCATGTAGGCGTCGCCGGACGCGGCGGGGCGCTCGGTGTCGAGTGCGGCGCTGACACCCGCGTGGCTGGAGGCCACCTGCCCGAGGAACTCGTCGTTGCGGACGCCGGTGCGCAGTTCGAGTTCGCGGTGGATGTACTCGGCGAGCCGCTGCCAGCCGATCTCGGTCCAGACGCCGTCGCGCTGTTCGGCGACCGGTCCGGTGAGGCGGTGGGCGCCGATGAGGGAGGCCCGCCGCAGCTCCGCCCGGAGCAGGACGCCGCAGCGGGGCAGGCGCAGCAGCAGCCGGCCGTCGGTGACGGCGGTCTGGTGCTCGGGTCCGGAGACCTCGCGGAGCAGGCAGTTGAGGAGGGTGTGGGCGACCACGTGGTCGGCGGAGGCCACGCCGGCGAGGGCGGTGGGTGCGGAGGACATTCAGCGGCTCCAGCGGGTGCGGAGGAGAGTGGGGGTGCTGACGAGGGCCGTCAGGGCGGCGACGGCGGATCCCGCGACGACGGGGGCGGCCGGGCCCCACGCGTCGTTGGAGACGGCGGCGACCGCTCCGGCGACGACGGCCCCGGCCTTGGATATGAACTCCAGGGAGCCGAACATCCGGCCCGGGTCGCGGCCCCGGCAGGCGTCGGCGGCGAGCGCGGACAGGCTCACCAGGCCCAGTGTCATTCCGGCGCCCAGGAGGAGCCGCAGGAGCACGAAGGAGGCCACGGAGCCGGCGCCCCAGTGTCCGGCGAGGGCGACGGCCACGCAGGCGAAGCCGGTGACGGCGCCGAGGTGGGGGCGGTCGGCGACGGCGCGGTGCACGGGCTTGGCGAGGAGGAGGTAGCACACGTGCGGGAGGGCGAAGAGCACGCCGCTCGCCGCCGGGCCCAGGCCCGGGAGCCGTCGGCCGACCAGGGTGATGAGGTAGGGGTAGGAGATGACGGTGGCGAGGACGAAGGCGAATTCCAGGGCGTAGAGGGTGCGCAGGGCCGGGCGGTCGGGTTCCGGCCCGGGTGCGGTGGCGTCCGCCGTCCCGGCCGGTTCGGTGCGCGGGGGTTCGGGCAGTGCCGCGAGCATCAGGGCGGCGGCCAGGGGCAGGACGGCGAGCAGCGCGTACTGGCGGTGGGGGGAGATCCAGGGCGAGAGGCCGCCGACGAGGATCGGCGCGGCGACGAGCGCGAGCCGGGCGGCGCCCTGCATCAGGGTCAGGGCCCAGGACAGGCGCTGCCCGTCGAGTGCGGCGGCGAGGTAGCCGTTGGAGGCGGCGAAGGTGCCGCCGAGGATGCCCTGGAGGACGAGGGCGGCGGTGAAGGCGGGCAGGCTGTCGGCCCAGCCGGCGAGGAGGAAGGACAGGGCGAGGCCGAGCTGGGCGCGCAGCAGCAGGCGTTTGCGGCCGTAGCGGTCGGCGAGCCGGCCCCACAGGGGGGCGCCGAGGGCGCCGAAGACGGTCGGCACGATGTAGAGCAGCCCGGCCCAGCGGGCCTCGTGGTCGCCGAGGGAGGGCAGGATCTCGGTGAGGTAGGGGGGCAGTCCGAGGGCGGCGAATGAGGCGACGAAGTAGCAGGCGGCGACCGCGTGGACCTGACGGGTGCGCAGGACGGGCCGCTCGTCGCGGACGCGGGTCTTGTCGAGTACGGCCGTCATCGCACCGCGCCCCGGAGGTAGTTGGGGCCCTCGACGTAGTGCTTGTTGATGTCGGCGGCCCCGGAGCGCTCCTTGGTGAGCAGGGTGCCGGCGGTGACCATGGCCTTGACCGGCAGCCGGTCGGCGTCCAGGACGCGGGCGCGCAGCACGGCGGCGGCGCCGGGCGCGGTGGTCCGCAGCCGTTCGACGGCCTCGGTGAGGCGGTCGCGGAGCCGGGCCAGCAGGTCCGTCAGGGGGGCGCGGCCGAGCCGGGCGAGCTCGAAGGCGAGGGCGCCGGCGCACAGGTGGACGGTGATGGTCGCGAAGACGTCGGCGACGGGCGCGTCGCCGGCGACGAGGATGCGCCGGTCGTCGAAGCCGAGGAGGTCGGCGGCCTCGCCGCCGAGCCGGCCGGCGAGGCGGACGGCGTGCACGCGGGGCCCGTCGTTGTCCTTGAGCAGCAGCCGCATCCGGGGGGTGCCGCCCCGCTCGTCGAGGACGACCGAGGTGTTCTGCTGGTGGGATTCGAGGGCGATGCCGTAGCCGAAGAGGGTGGTGTGCCAGTCGAGGAGGAGGGCGAGGTAGGCGTCGAGGAAGGCGGTGAGGGAGCCGCCGTAGTAGCGGTCGGCGAGTTCCTCGGCGACGAGGGCGCCGCCGGGGGTGGGGGCGAGGAACGCGGCGACGGGCACGACGTGGGCGTCCTGGAGTCCGGCGGGGTAGCGGCGGACGAGGGTGGCCAGGAGCTCGTGGTCGGCCTGGAGGTGGGTGCGTTCGTCGGCGAGGAGGACGGTGCCGGCGAAGCGCGGCTCGCGGGCGGCGATCTCCTCCAGCAGGCGCTGGCCGACCTCCCCGTCCAGGAGGGTGCCGGGCTTGATGGTGCGGCGGTTGCGCAGGCCCAGGGTGGCGGTGGCGAGCGGGAGTTTGAGGTGGGTGTCGGGGTCGTCGGCCACGGCGACGGTACGGGTGGAGAGGGTGGGCAGCACGTCCAGCCAGGGCTTGTCGGCCAGGTGGGCGGAGCCGTGGAGGCCGGTGGCGCGCAGCGCGTCGGTGAGGGCGCCGCCGGCGGTCAGCGGGTGGACGGGCAGCGCCAGGTGGGTGGCGTCGAGGCCGGTCAGGCCGAGGGCGCCGGGGGTGGGCCACCAGTGGGGCAGGGCGGCGGTGTCGCCGCGCACGGCGGCGCGCGGCAGGGCGAGCCAGCGCAGCGCGAAGGAGGGGTGGAACTCGGGTGCGTACGCGCGGACTTCGGCCTCGGTGAGGCCGGCGCGGGCCCGGCCGGTGGGGTAGACGGGGTGGTCGCGGTAGGCGGCGAGCGCGTCGAAGGCGAGGGAGTCGCGCAGGCCGGTCCAGTGGGCGGTGCGCTGTCCGTAGGTGGCGGCGAGCCGGGCGACGACGTCGTCGCGGACCGTGCCGTGCAGCCGGATCGCGGCGAGGGCCTCGTCGCACTCGGCGAGGAAGGCGTCGTATCCGGCCCGGTCCTCCTCCGGTGCGGCGGCGCGCAGCCGGGTCAGGACGGGCCGCAGGCCGGTCAGGGTGCCGTCGGCGGTCTCCAGGACGGGGCGGCGGGCGGCCAGCTCGCACTGGAAGCCCTCGGGGCCGACCGGCAGGAGCAGGGTCTCCTCGCCGGCGCGGACGCGCAGCCAGTCGCCGTCGGTGCGGGTCTCGGCGCGGGCGCGGGTGCGCAGGCCGTAGGTGTCCTCGCGCAGGAGGGTGCTGAGGACGCGCTGGAGGAGCTCACCCTCCATCCCGTCCGTACTGGTCAGGCTCATGACACGATCTCCCAGCTCCGGTCGGCCAGGAATTCCTCGACGGCGCGGTCGATCCGGCCCTGATCGGTGCCGGTCGCCCGCAGTACGCCGATGTAGTCGCGGTTGGTGCGATAGAGCGGGTGCGCCTCGCCGGTTTCGCGCAGTGGCCGGTAGACCAGCCGCACGCCGTCGCGCTCGGTGTCGCTCGCGGGGGGTGCCTTTTCGAGCGTACCCCCGCGTTCCGCGCAGACATACTCCATGCGCGCCCGGCCGTCCGTACGCGCGCCCAGGTCGGCGGGGAGCCGCTCGCCGAGGTGGGTGCGCAGGATGTGCTCGAAGAGGGGGATGCCCAGCAGGCCGGCCAGGACGAGGTCGCACTGGTCGCCGATGGCACGGTAGTTGACCTCGATCAGGCGGGCGCGGTCGCCCTGGGCGACGTACTCGGTGTGGCAGACGCCGAAGCCCACGCCGAGGGCGCGCAGCTGGCCGAGGACCTGCTCGCTGTGCGGACCCGGCGGCTCGGGCAGGAGGTCGAGCCGCTCCTCGATGAAGTACGGCAGCGGGGAGAGCCGGGTGCGGAAGGCGCCGATGGTGTGCAGGGTGTGGCCGTCGCCCAGGGTCTCCAGGGTGTGGAGCTCCCCCTCCAGGTACTCCTCGACGAGCAGCGCGACGCCCGGCCGGCGTTCCCGTATCTCCGCGCAGCGGGCGCGCAGTTCCTCCGCGTCCGCGACGAGGACGACGTCCTCGCTGGCCACGCCCTCGCGCGGCTTGACCACGCAAGGGAAGGGCAGATCGACGTCCACCAGGGCGGCCGGGTCCTCGTGGGGGGCGAGTTCGGCGGAGCGGACGGTGTCGAGACCGGCCTCGGCGAGGCTGCGGCGCAGCTGGGCCTTGTTCTTGGTGCGCAGCGCCGCCTTCCAGTCCTTGCCGGGCAGGCCGAAGAACTCGGCGGCCAGCGCGGCCTGGGTCTGGAGGTGATCGCTGTTGGTGAAGACGGCGTCGGGCCGTGCCGCCCGCCCGAGTATGGAGATCCGGCCGATGACCTCGCGGAAGTCGCGTACGTCGCAGTCGGCGATGTCGAGTTCGGGCAGGGTGGCACCGCCTTCGGCGACAGCCTTCTCGTAGGCGCGGCGGTGGGCCGCGGGCTGGTCGGTGAGGAGGGTGACGGTGAGGCCGAGCCGGGCCGCCGCGGGGAGGAATCCCTCGGTGACGGAGTCGGTGGGGTTGAGGGCGAGGAGGAAGAGCCGCATGGGGGTACGCCTTTCGGCATGCTGCGGGGCGAACAGGGGTGTGAGGGGGCGTGCCCCGCCGGGCCGTGCCGCACGCGGCGGCCCGGCGGGGATGCGAAAGAGGGTGCGGGCGGGGCTACTTGGGGATCTCGACGCCCGCCGACCTGGCGATGTCGTCCAGGACGTGGTTCGCGGCCTGGATGCCGATGCCGGACATCCAGGTCTCGTCCGGCACCTGGAAGACCTTGTCGTTCTTGACGGCGCCGAGGCCCTTCCACAGCGGGTTGCCCTCGACGGCGGCCTGCTGGGTCTTCTTGGGGTCGTCGGCGACGGTGACGAAGACCAGGTCGGCGTCGGCCTTGTCGATCTGCTCGGCGGAGACGTCGGTCATGGGCGCGTTCACGTCCTGCGAGGCGGGGCGGCGCAGGCCGACGTCGGTCAGGACGATGCCGCTGAAGGACTGCTTCTGGTAGAGGCGGGTGGGGCCGGCGACGAAGCGAACGACGGAGGCGGTGGGCATCGTGCCGTCGTTCTTCTTCCTGATCTCCTCACCGAGGGCCTTGGCGCGCTTCTCGTACGCGGCCATGGCGTTCCCCGCCTCCTTCTCCAGGCCGAGCGCCTCGGCGTGGACCTTCAGGTTCTCCTTCCAGGGAGCGCCGGTGGTCTCGGTGAAGACGGTCGGGGCGATGCCCTTGAGCCGGTCGTACGCCTTGGCGTGGCGGACCTTGGAGGACAGGATCAGGTCGGGCTTGAGCGACATGATGCGCTCGATGTTGGGCTCGGCCATGGGCCCGACGTCCTTGGTGCCCTCCGTCTTTCCGGAGAGGTACTCGGGGAATCCGCCCTCGGTCTTCATGTGGGGGGAGACCGCGCCGACCGGCGTGATGCCGAGCATGGTGACGTCGTCGAGCTCGCCGGTGTCGAGGACGACGACGCGCTGGGGCTTGCTCTTGATCTCCGTCTTGCCCATGGCGTGGGTGACGGTGCGCGGGAAGCCCGCGTCGGCGGCGCCCTTGCTCTCGCCCTGCTTCTCGTCGTCGCCGCCGCAGGCCGCCAGCGCGGCGGTGCCGATGATCACGGCGAGCATCACGGCGATCACTCTGCGGAGTCGATGGAGGGTGGGAAGGAGTCGGTTCACGGCGGATTCCTGTCTTCGAGCGGTGGGGTTCTCAGCGGGCCGCGCGTCTGCCGGAGCGGGCGCGCGGGACGACCAGGGGGGTGCCGGTCTCGGGATCGGGGACGACCCGGCATTCCACCTGGAAGACCTTTTCGACGAGTTCGGCCGTCAGGACCGTCGCCGGGGGGCCGGCGGCGGCGGGGCGGCCGTCGCTCATGACGACCAGGTGGTCGGCGTAGCGGGCGGCCTGGCCGAGGTCGTGCAGGACCATCACGACGGTCCGTTCCGCCTCGGCGTTGAGCTCCTCGACCAGGTCCAGCACGTCGAGCTGGTGGCGCAGGTCGAGGAAGGTGGTGGGCTCGTCCAGGAGCAGCAGCGGGGTGTCCTGGGCGAGGGCGAGGGCGATCCAGGCGCGCTGCCGCTGGCCGCCGGAGAGTTCGTCGACGGCCCGGTCGCGCAGCGCGTCGGTGCCGGTGCGGGCCAGGGCCGTCTCCACCGCCGCCTGGTCGGCCTTGGACCAGGGGGTGAGCATCCGCTGGTGCGGGTAGCGGCCGAGGCGTACGAGCGCTTCGACGGTGACGCCCTCGGGGGCGATGGCCTGCTGCGGGAGCAGTCCCAGGCGGCGGGCCAGCGCGCGGGCGGGCATCCGGTGGATGTCGGCGCCGTCGAGGGTGACGGTGCCGGCGGCGGGGGTCAGCAGGCGGGCGAGGCCGCGCAGCAGGGTGGACTTGCCGCAGGCGTTGGGGCCGACGATGGCGGTGACGCGGCCGCCGGGGATCGTCAGGTCGACGCCGTCGACGACGAGGTTCGTGCCGTAGCCGAGGCTCAGGCCGTGGGCGGTGAGCTCATGGGTGGCCTTCTCGGTCATCGGGTGGTGCTCCCAGCGTTCGGCTTGAGTTGACGCAGCATCAGTACGAGCAGCCAGGGCGCCCCGAGCGTGGCGGTGACGACGCCGACGGGCAGCCCGTGGACCGGCAGTACGTGCAGGACGACGAGGTCGGAGGCGAGCAGCAGCACGGCCCCGGTCAGCGCGGTGAGCACCAGGGTGCCGACGGTCGGCGGGCCGGCGAGGAAGCGGACCACGTGCGGGACGGCGAGGGCCACGAAGCCGACGGGCCCGGTGAGGGCGGCGGCGACGGAGGCCAGGAGGACGGCGAGGAGCAGCAGTTGGAGGCGGGCGGCGTTCGGGGCCAGGCCGAGGGAGCCCGCCGACTCGTCGCCGAGGTCGAGGACGGACAGCCGCCGGTGGCCGAGGAGGGCCAGCGCGATCCCGGCCAGCACGAGCGCCCCGCCGGTGGTGGACTCGGTCCAGGTGCGGCCGTAGACCGAGCCGGTGGTCCACTGGAGGGCGTCGGCGGCCAGTTCGGCCGGGAAGCGGACGATGAAGAGGTTGACCACGGCGGCCAGCCCCTGCTGGACGGCGAGGCCGACCAGCACGATCCGGGTGACGGTGACCCCGCCGCGCCAGGAGAGCGCCGCGAGCAGCAGTGCGGACAGCAGGCCGCCGCCGAGGGCACCGAGGGGGGTCAGGGCCGTGGAGGTGCCGGTGGCGAGGACGGCCACCGCGCCCAGCGAGGCGCCGCCGGTCACGCCGATGACGTCCGGGGAGGCCAGGGGGTTGCGCACGACGCGCTGCATCATCGCGCCGGCGACGGCGAGCCCGGCCCCGGCGACGATCGCGGCGATCGCGCGGGGAGCGCGCAGTTCCTGTACGAGCATCACGTCCCCGGGGTCGCCGGAGCCGACGAGGGCGCGCAGGGCGTCCAGGGGAGGCACCGGCACCTCGCCGGTGCCGAGGGCCAGGGCGAGCAGGGCGACGAGCAGGACGGTGGCGGTCGCGGCGAGGAGGGCGGTGCGGCGGCGCTGCCGGGCGAGGGCGCCGGGCCGGGCGGCGAGGGGCGCACGCCGGGCGCGCGGGGTCAGGACGCTCATCGGGCCGCCTTCCGGGCGAGGAGGGCGAGCATGGGCGCGCCGAGGAAGGCGGTGACGATGCCGACCTCCAGTTCGGTGGGGTGCAGCACGACCCGGCCGAGGACGTCGGAGGCGAGGAGGAGCAGCGGGCCGGCGACGAGGCAGCCGGGGATCAGCCAGCGGTGGTCGGCGCCGAGGGTGCGGCGTACGAGGTGGGGTGCGGCGAGGCCGACGAAGGACAGGGGGCCGGCGACGGCGACGGAGGAGGCGGCGAGCAGTACCACGGCGAGGCCGCCCGCGGCCCGGATCCTGGCGACGGGCACGCCGAGCGCCTGGGCGGTCTCGTCGCCGAGCGCGAGGGCGTTGAGCGCGGGCGCGATGGCGAGCGCGAGGGCGAAGCCGACGGCCAGGGGCGCGGCGACGGGCAGCAGGATGTCGGTCTGCCGTCCGGCGAGCGAGCCGGCCAGCCAGAAGCGGGCCTCGTCCAGGGTGCGGTGGCTGGCGAGCATCACCGCGGAGGTCCAGGAGGCGAGCACGGCGGCCAGCACGGTGCCGCCGAGCGCGAGCCGTACGGGGTCGAGGTCGCCGGCGCGGCGGGCGAGCGCCAGCACGGCGAGGGTCGCGAGCGCGGCGCCGGCGAAGGCGAACCAGAGGTACTGGGCGGGGTGGGTGAGCCGCAGTGCGTAGATGGCGGTGACGACGGCGAAGCTCGCGCCGGCGTTGATGCCGAGGGTGGTGGGCGAGGCCAGCGGGTTGCGGGTGACGCCCTGGGAGACGGCGCCCGCGACGCCGAGCGCGGCGCCGACGACGATGCCGATGACCGTACGGGGCACGCGCAGGCCGGTGACGACGAGCCCGTCGCGGCTGCCGTCCCCGTCGGTCAGCGCGTGCCACACGGTGGCGAGCGGCACCGGGCGGGAGCCGGCGGCGAGGCTGAGCGCCGCGCAGAGGACCAGCGCGGCGACGCCCGCCACCAGCAGGGCGGTCCGGCGCGTGGTCGCCGGGCGTCCGGTGGCGGGCCGGGGTGGGGCGAGGTCGGTCTCGGTCACGAGGAAGACACTAGGTTAGGTAAGGCTTACCTTGTCAATTCCCCTTGGGCGTATACCCGCAATGCCCTTTTTATTCTTGTCCGGAAATCATCCTGTCAGCCCGATCCGGCGATAGCGCGCGCGACGTTCGGCAAGGCGTTCACCCTGATCACGAGCCGTGAGGGCGGCGAGCTCCGCACCGAGGAGCGCGCCGAGGCGTGGCAGAAAAGCGCCGTCCACCCCTTCCGTCCCCTCCACCCCCTCCTCTTCGACGATCAGGTCCACGACACCGTTCGCCTGCAAATCGGCGGAGCGCACGCCCTGACGGTCGGCCACCTCGAACGCCCGCTCGGTGGTGCGGTGGAGGATGGCCGAGGCGCCCTCCGGCGGCAGCGGCGAGAGCCACGCGTGGCGCGCGGCCACCACCCGGTCCGCCGGCAGCAGGGCGAGCGCGGCGCCGCCCGCCCCCTGGCCCAGCAACAGGCACAGCGTCGGCGCGGGCAGCGTCACCAGGTCGGCGAGGCACCGGGCGATCTCCCCCGCCAGACCGCCCTCCTCCGCGTCCCGCGAGAGCGCGGCACCGGCCGTGTCGACCACCGTGAGCAGCGGCAGGTCCAGCTCGGCGGCGATGCGCATCCCGCGCCGGGCCGCGCGCAGTCCGGCCGGGCCGAGGGCCTGGCCCGCCGCCGGCACGCCGGAGGCGGGAGCGGTGCGGCTC